>JAYEMU010000065.1:0-13267 GCA_034718475.1 Nanobdellota archaeon | reverse complement strand
ACGAAGTTATAATCAACTAAACAAAAAGCTTTAATTTAGGGACCGGTTTTAACTTTGTAGACTGTCAAAATTCTTAGATAGAAGCTTCAAAATGCTAGATTTAAACTTTGTAAGTAACTTCGTAGAAAGGGATTGCTAAGTTACAATTGAATAATTAGAAAAGCTCTGTTATATGTCTGGATTTAAACTTAGCAGGCTGCCAAATTTTGAGGTTGTGGGCTTTAAAATATCAAAATGAAACTTAGCGAGTAACTTAGCAAAAATTAGTTAATGATTCAGTTAAAATTGAATGAGAAAAAGCCTTTATTATAGGGATAGTTTTAAACTGGATGAATTATAAATTCTTAGGCTTTAATGTTCCAATCTACAAAATAAAACTGGATAAATAACTGAATAAAATGCTTAAGTCTACAAATTGAAAAAGATTTTTTTAGGCTTAATATTAGTTATAATCAATAAAAAAATCGGCTAAATATAGAAATGGTTTTGGGCTATATCAATGGAATTCTTTCAGGATTTAAATCTTTAACTTTAGAATATAAAGTTTGTCTAGTTTTGCTTTCTGCAATATGAATCATGCCTACAGGAAATGCAATTACTTTTTCAGGATCATATAATCTCCTAATCTGAGATTCCATATAAGAATCTTTACTAGATTTTGTTTTTAATCTTACTAAGAAAAGTATTAATTCTCCTAATGCAGTACCTTCAAAGCTTTCTATTTCCTTCCAGAATTCATTTGGAACAGATTCATCAAATTCGGGGCAAGAATTATAAGATTCTAACCAAGAACGAATATCAACATGAGATTGTTCTCTTGCTCGTGCCGTTAAACCAGCTATATTCTTTTCAAGACTTCGATAGGCCTTTCTTTGTGCATTGGGACTATCAATCATGTGAAGAGGAATATTATTCGCCTTGGCATATTCAATATTAAATGGAATTTCAAATCCAATAGATTTCTGATAGTTCAATATAAAATCTTCAACACCACTAAAATCAGTAGTATGCTTCATTAATTCCGTTTGAAATTGAATAATTAATTGTCCAACCCCTGTGTACGTGGTTGCTTCTGTTTCAGAAAGAACTATGTCAGGACGGATCGCTCTATACAATTTTTTAAGTTTCTCTGGTCCTTTGTCTTTATCATGATGATAAGTCCCAATTAAATATAGTGCTCCCATATTAGATATATGAATTATTACTAGTATTTAAATCTTTCCAATTATTACTACTGCCTGATGACTAATTACATAATACCCAAAACCCTAGATTCTTTTTAACTAATGGGACTTCGTCTTTGATACGCCAACTTTTGAACTCTGAATTTTTCCCTTCGGGAACATTGCACTAAAATCCAACCTCTATCGAGGGAAACTAACAGGAATTTAACGGTTCCGAAACCTTGCAGGTTTCTCCACCCAAATCGCCTTCGGCAACTTCGTTTAAGCCCGATGTTAATATAATTCGTCTGAGAAATCTGGATAAAATTGACGTAAAGCATATACATAAATTGCGGAAATTTGCCCTTTGGGAATTATGTCATATTTAAGTCCTTCTTCAACTATCTTTTCCATATAAGGTTGTTCAGATAAAAAGAGAACCAATCCATATTTGGGATCAGAAACTAAAGCTACCAATCCAGGAAAATCCCATCCATTCTTTTTAGCGATTCCATTACAAATCTCTCGGGCTTTTTCTCGTTCTATTTTTGAAGCAAATTTCAAATAAGGCATAAATATCCAATGTATACAATTCTTTATAAGATTTATGGAGTATCGTATGTAATAAGTCTACCTAGCAATTAGGCTTAATTGCTGAAATAGGTTTTTCTCTTGTAGTTTCCATGTATGAAGGGTGGATACTACAATGTTGATCCATCTCTTTCCTTTTTTTCCAGTAGTTGCATAGTGGCTATGCCAGCGGTAGTGAGGATAAATAATATTTGTCCAAGCTAAGTCCGAGAAACTACACACTTTAGTGTGTGGAGTATGTCATTTATTTTTAGTGTTGTCCACAATTCAGTAATATATCTGCTTCTTAACAAGCCACTAAAAGAATGAGTCATTTTCATTCTTTCCGTGCCACATACATAGGATCAAAAAGGATTTACTCTTTGAAAGATTTTTTTTGACAAAATAGTTAAATACTATTAAAGATATAATTTTATACATGAAAAGGGGTGCATTATTTTTTTTAATGATTTTATTAATTACATCTTCTGTACTTGCAAGCCATAGCAATTATTCTTCTCTGGAATTTTCAACAGAAATTTCTTCAAGCCTTTATCCAATTGCATCAAGGGATCCAATAGACTTAAAGGACCTCCAAGTTAATTTAACAATTTTCCCCAAAAGTGAAGGAAAAAGAGCAACAGCCGATGAATTAGAAATTAGTGTAACTCCAGAAACAGAGATTGAACAAAATGATAATTCAATTTTATTCCATTGGACAAATCCAACTGCCAAAGAATACCGTTATAATATCAGGGCAGGGATGAAAACCACAAATACCTTTAACAGAATAAAAAGGAAAATCAGTTTTCCAGGCTTGGATTATCCAGAAGAATATGGCTTATATGCCAACGCTACAGAATTTATTGATATCAATGCAGCTATTAGAAATAAAGCTAACGAAATTGCAGGGGGGCAAACAGACTATTATAAAGTTATTCACAGCATTGCAGTATGGGTTAAAGATAACATACAATATAACCTAAGTTCTTTGACTGAAGATGCTGTACAAAAATCAAGCTGGGTTTTTGAGAATAAGGTAGGGGTTTGTGATGAGATTACCAATCTATACATATCCATGCTGCGTTCTCTTAAAATACCTGCAAAATTCATTGGCGGGCAGGTTTATTTGGATTCAGAATCTAGTTTCGGGAATCATGGATGGGCAGAAGTGTATTATCCAGGAGAAGGCTGGATCCCTGTCGATGTAACTTTTGGAGAAATTGGCTGGATAAATCCTACACACTTGAAATTTAAGGAATCCCTTGATTCAGGAGAGCCATCAGTAGGATTCTCTTGGCAGGCAAGAAATGTTGAAACATTCAGAATCAATCCTCTAACTATTGACTGTAAAATTAAAAAAAGAATTGGTAAAAGTGAAAAATATTTAAGTTTGCTTGTTGAGCCATTGAAAACTATTGTTGGGGAATCAAGTTATGTACCAATCCAAGTCAGCGTAATCAACCCTAATGATTATTATGTGCCGGCAATTATCCGAATAATTAAAGCTCCAGAAGTAATTGGTTCTAATTCCAAATCAATACTCCTCTGGCCTTTTGAAGAAAAGGAATTATTTTGGACAATCAAAATCCCAACTGAAATTGAGAAGGATGTCATCTATACAACTACAATCGAAGCAGAAACTAACTTTGGGACAAAACACAAATCTAAAATTCAATATGAAAAAGGCATTGAATCTTTTAGTAAACAATGGGCCGAAGAACAGATTAAAAAGCTTGAGCCCCGCTCTGATAAAGAATTCTTCCCAAACGTAAAAATAAACTGTTCTCTGGGCAGGGAATTTTATTACAAGCATGAAACTGCAGATTTGCATTGCAATGTCCAAAATATAGGCAACATAAAATTGACAGGCATAAGGGCTTGCCGCTTAAAAGACTGCCATACAATTAATCTGCATATTAATGAAGATACAGATTTATCATGGGGCATCCCCCTTATAGATTTTGAAGATGAAAAGATTATTGTCTCAGCAGAAAGCAAGAATATGATTAAGCATGATTATGTGAAAATAAAAGTTTTGGTTGATCCAAATGTTTACATTAAGAATTTCTCGCCAACTGAAATAGAATATAATAAAAAAGCAAATTTTTCCTTTTTACTGGACAGCAATTGGTCAGCAAGGGATATAAAACTCGAAATTGGAAATTTTGGCCACAGCACATTAAATACCCTCTATTATGAAAAAGAGATATTAATTCCATTCAATTCAAAAGAGCTGCCAAGAGGAAAAGTTAATCTCATACTAACATACCATGATTTGGCAAATAAAAAATACACCAAAAACCTCTCTTATAATATTACAATAACTAATAAGCCATGGTTTATTCGCTTCATTTTATGGCTTGAAACGCATTTTAATTAAGAAGTCCCCCAAATACCTATTGTATCACAAAAATCTTTATAAATGCTAAGTTTATTCTTTATCAAGACAAAAATCAAGGTGATTAAAATTTTAAAAGAATTGGTAATTATTGGAGGATTAGTCTTAATTTTTTTATTAGGATTTTTTGCTTTGAATCCTAGCCAGAAAAGGGTTTTTAAGAAAGCAAGAAGGTTGCATAAAAAAGGCGAAATCTATTATTTATCTGGGGACAAAGAGTTAGCTGAAGAATATTATCAAGAATCGGAAGCTGCAAGAAAAAAAGCCAGGGGGATGGAATAGATGGAATGGTATGAAGAAGTTGATTTTGATGAAAACCCTTTTAATGTGGAAACAAAATTTGTTGGTCAGGATGATATTTTAGAGGAAATGTTTTATTCAGTTCTTGCTGGCAACATGCTATTTATTGAAGGCGAAACAGGCACAGGCAAAACAAGGCTGCTGAAAGAAGCTATTAAAAAATTTGGCGGTCATGGGAAAGTAATTTATATGAACTGCAAAAACCTTAATAAAGAGCTTAATGTTGAAAGGTTGTTAAAAGATAAGTATGGCTGGTTTACCACCAAAGTACTAAATAAAAAGCCTAAAAATATGATTCTTTTATTAGATGATGTCGAGCATTTATCTTCAAAGAATGCTGAACGTATTAAATATTATTTCGATCAGAATTATTTAAGAAGTGTTATTTTTGTAAGTTCAGATTTGGATTTATCAGAGATAAATGATAGTATTAGGCAAAGAATGTACAAAAAACTAAAATTAAAGAATTTATCTGATTATGAAGCGGTTCAAATGGTCAAAGCCAAATTAGGTCCAGAACTTTTGAATGATCGCCTTATAAAACATGCATATAAAATTTCAAATAAGAACAATAAGCAATTTCTAAAAAATTGTGAAAAAATCTGCAAAGTTGCAGTTAATAAGAAAAACTTAAATGAAAAAGAGATTCAAGATATAATAAATAATGAAAATGATATGGCGGTGGCAAAATGAAGAATAATATTTGGTTTAGGCAATTAGGATACCATAATAATCCATTTAGCATAAAACCTGCAGCTTATCACGATGAACTTTTTGGTTCTGAAGATTTGGTTGCGAAAGTGATAAAAAGAATTGCTAAAGGCGGTTTTGTCTTTATCGAAGGAGATTATGGAGAAGGCAAGACTACAGTCCTTAAAAGAATATTAAGGCATTTTGGAGGACATAAAAAAGTTATTTACTTTAGCATTAACAGGATTGAAAACCGTTTGCATGTTAGAAAATTGTTAAATGAGAGATATGGCAGATTAGGCAAATGGTTTGATCTAAGACCAAAAGATATGATCCTCTTATTAGATGAAGTTCAGGAAATAAGTAAAAAAGATATTGATAAATTATTGAGATTCAGGAAATTAGGTCATTTCAAATCTATAGTTTGTGTTAGCCAAAAATTTGATGAAGAACTATTTCCAGAAGTATTATCAAAAGATTTAACAGTTTTTAAATTGGCAAAATTGAAAGATAAGGATGCTATAAAAATAATAAGAAAAAGAGTTGGTTATTTGCCTTTGCTGCCAGATGAAATGATTAAAAAAATATTTCAGCATTCAAATTCTAATGTTCGAAAATTATTAATGAACTGTGAAATCCTTTGTAAAAAAGCAATAGAATATGGTTCTGAACAGATTAGCAACAAAATGTTAACTGATTTATTTGGTAAAAACGTTGTTGAAGAAGCTCCTGAAGAGGATAAAATATTTTTAGAATTGGAAGAAGCAGAGAATGAAATGGAAAAAGAGCCTTTGGAAGAGATTGAAGAAGAAAAGCCAAAAGAAGAGATGGACATGGATGATGTAGCAATAGATGAAAGGTTTGAAAAAGAAAAGCAAGAATTTGAGTTAGGCAATGAAATTGATGAAGAACTGGCAAAAGTTAAAACTGATGAAGAGGAAGAGGAAGAAAAGAAAGTAAAAATGACTAATGGCCGGCAAGAAGCAGTTGTAGCAGAAGAAAGCATTACTAAGCCAAATGATTTAGTGGATGAAAATTATTATTAAACAGAACATTTAAATATCTTTTTTCTTAATTTTTAGTTATGGCAACTGATATTATTTCATATAACGGAGTTAACAATTATGATTTTGATAAAACCATCTCCATAAATAAAATCAACATAATAGAAGGTCAAGGAATAAAAATCAATAGAACTATTCTCGAAACTAAAAACATCGACATCCTTTTGGATCCTCAAAAAAATATCAAAAATGATGCCTTGCATTTTAGGAAATCAGGTTTGACCCAAATTCACTGTAAAATTGCGGCAAGAAATGATATTTGCATTGGTTTCTCTTTTAATAATATTTTAAATTGCCAAAATAAAGCAAAAGAGATGGGCAGAATCATGCAAAACATAAGACTTTGCAGGAAATATAAAGTTAAAATGATTTTTGCCTCATTTGCTAAAAACAAATGGGAATTAAGGTCATTAAGTGATTTAAAATCCTTTGCCAAGGTTTTAGGGATGACTGGAATGGAAAGCAATCAAGCTTTTATTAATATTGAAAACCTCTTAAAAAATAAAAAAATAAAATGGATTAAAAAAGGAGTTAAAATAATAGAATGAGATTTAATCTTACTGTTAAGACTAACGCTAAAAAGAATAAGATAGAATTGATTGAAGAAGGTTCATATAAAGTTTATATAAAGGCGCCTCCGGAAAAAGGAAAAGCAAATATGGAAATAATCAAATTATTTTCAAGAAAATTCAAAAGCCCTGCAAAAATAATAAAAGGTAAATCTTCTAAGAAAAAAGTTATTGAGATTTAGCTTTGAACGAAATTATATTTTCCATTTTTTCTTCCAAAATTACATTCTCTCCAGCATCAACCTTAATATTCCAGACTTTGAATGAATTTGTCAAAAAAGTTAAATTCCAAAGAATTTTAGATGAAACAGATTGCAACAAAACAATCATCTTGGTAAAAGATTCATTTTTATATTTAGCATTCTTTTTTTCTTCAACATTTTTAATAGCCTCTTCAAATGAATCCACTTCTTCCAAATCTAACTTTTCAATCTTGACTTTATCTTTTTGAAATACTTTTTGATTCTCAGCCATATCTATTTTATCTTTGCCAATCACAAAACTTGTCATTCTATACTTTGCAGGATCAAAAAAATCCATTTGCCAAACTGACTTTTCAAATTTCCCATATTCACACATGAAAAAAGCTGATACGAAATAAGCTTCAGGATTATTTGTTTCAAATTCCTTGAATTTTTCACTATCTTTTAATTTTATAAAGGAAATTTTAAGTTTTTGTAACATAAGACTTTAGAATAAGACAATTTATTTAAATTTTTGCCTAATTATCTTCTCTTTATCTTCCAATCTGCATAACAGAACTAAATAATTTGCCAAAATATAGCAAACTTTTTATATCTCAATATATTAGAATTTTGTATGAAAAGAGGGGAATTGATTTTACTTGCATTTATCTTTCTATTGCCTTTGGCATCAGCCACAATAAACATTAATGGTCCAAGTCTTGAAAGCTATAATATTGGGGATACCATCTATATCTCAGGATATTTTTGGGTTACAGAAGATTTGGATGGGTTCCTTAATACAAAGATAACTTGTGGTGGAATTGAGTACCCCCTACAACTAACCCCAATTAGCCTTAAAGCTGAACAGGAATCTGATTTCCCTGCAAAAATCCAGCTTCCTGACCTTGTAGCAACCTCATATATGCAAGGTTTTTGTAAAATTAGGCTTTCCCTAATGAAGGATTTTGTTGAAATAGAATCTGCAGATTCCTTGGAATTTAAAATTACTAATGACTTGGATGCAACTTTTAATATTTTGGAAACCGACATTCAAGCAGGGGAAATTGCCAAAATTGAAGGGGATATAACAAGATTGAATGGTGATCTTATTAAAGGTCAGGCAGATATTTATTTAAGATATAATCAAACAAAATTTTTATTGGAAAAGATTGAGATTGAAGATGGAAAATTTTTATATAATTATCAAACCACTTCAACTCCTGCAGGCCAATATTTTATTGATTTATTCATAAAAGATAATCAAGGGAATGAAAAATTATTTGAAGAGGCAGTTGATTTTAATCTTATAAAAGAAATATCTGTTATTGCTGATTCTGATGGAAAAAAATTTAAGCCTGGACAAACAATAAAAATCACAGGGGATGCTCAGACAATCTTACGCAAAGACATTGCCGCTGCCTCTTTAAATATCTTATTAGATGAAAAGAATTATAACTCAGAAGTTCAAGATGGAAAATTTGAATATGGGCTTGAATTGCCAGGTGATATCAAATCAGGCAGGCATATCATCAATATTACTGTCCAAGATGAATTTGGAAATCATGGCAAGGATCAAATAGAAATAGAAATAGAAGCTGTTCCTTCCAAACTTGAAAACATTTTAAATTCCCAAATCATTGATCCAAATGATGTTTTGGAAGTAAAAGTCCATTTATTGGATCAAGCTAATGAAAATATTGACACAACTATCAAAGTGGAAGTTAGGGATCCGGAAGGCGATGTTAGAGTTGACAAAGAAGTGCAAAGCAATCAAAAGATATTATTTCGCATACCACAATTCGGCATTCCAGGGATTTGGGAGATAGAATCATCATACAATGATTATTCAGATCTTGATAAATTTTCAGTCAATGAAATAAAAGATGTTTTAATTGAAAAAGAAGATGAAATAATTAAAATTACTAATATTGGAAATATTGATTATGATGAAGAAATAAGAATCAGTGCTACTGATGGAAAGAATGAATATAATATAAAGAAAAAGAAAGAAATCGCACCGAACCAAACCATTATAATAAACCTTAAAAAAGAAATACCTTCTGGAACCTATGATCTCTCCGTTGATACAGATGAAGCAGGCAAATCATTTAGTGGCAATGTAATTGTTGAAGGCGGCAAGCCAGTAAAATCTTTTAATTTCATCTATATTTTATTAGTCTTAACCTTCACTATTATTTTAGTTTATTTCCTATTCATAAAAGGAAAGAAAAAGACCTTTGGACCTAGAACAAAAACTCCAAAGAAAAAATTGGCAAATGTTAGAAAAAAGATTGAATTCAGATTAAATTCTGAGAAAGGAAAAAAAAAGGAAATAATAGATTTTAGGGATAGAATTTTAAATGAGATTAAAAAAACTGAAAAAAAACATTTAAAGCCAGAACCAGAAAAATATAAAGAAATCCCAAACATTATGGAAAAAGAAGCTCCAAAGGAAGAACCTAAAAATAAAGATTCGGATAATGGGGGAGCTTTCCTCAGCCTTTTTGGCTGACTAGAATTAAATCCTTCTCTTCATCTACTTGAAGCAGATTAAAGGCTTTAAGAAGTTTAGTTTTTAACTGGCAAAAATTTTTAGCTTTTTTTAGGATAGTAAACGCAAACTTGCACTTAGGTTTAGCAACCCTCTTAATTTCCCTAATTGCCAAATCCAAATTTTTAACATGATGCAAAGAGGTAACAGATATAATAGTATTAAAAGAATTATCTGGAAAAGGGATATTTTCTGCATTACCTACTACACTTTTGCCTTTATATTTTTTCAACATTTTTTCAGAGGGATCTAAAGCAACTGCTTCAACATTAAAAAATCTTGTAGAAATCCCTGTTCCTGCACCAATATCCAGCAATGGTGGTTCTGGATCTATGTATTGTGCTATTACGTCCAATTTCTTCAATTGCTCTTCACCATATAATTCATCATAAGAGGGGACAATCTCTGAATAATAATCACTCATTTTTTAGACAGTATCCTCAAGATAGTAGGTTTGCAGAATTTAAGGCTTGAATTATTTTTAGGGTACATAATGCATTTAGGATCATTAATATGGCCGCATCCATAGCTATGTGCAATCTCATGGCATAGGGTATGGACATAATTATGGGCACAATCCAAAAATTCATCAATTTTAACTAACTTTTCATCTGGATGATAAAGCCCTACAGCATCAGGAAACTCCATAAAAGATGCATCAGTCACTATCATTCTTAAATCATAAAATTCATACTTCAAGGGCAAGTAATCCAGAAATTGTTTGCTATATATATCATCAATGGGAATATCTTTTATATCCACACATTTAATTATATACTCTATATTAAAATCACTCTTATATTTCTTTAATGTTTTTTTTAAAACATCTTTGAATTTTTGCTTTTTTTCTTCACTCAAAGATTTATCCAGCACTACTCCCAAAGTTTTTTTAACTTTTTTTTGCTTTTGGGCATCCCAATCTATTATTTTTTTATGAGAGTTAGTAATTAATGAAACACCATAACCCAAGAAGCCTAAGAAACTGGCGCCTATGCCAATTGATAGCAGGTAGGGCAGAAGATGGCGTTTAAAAAGCTTCATTTTAGAACTAATAATTAACCAGCTTTTATAAATTTTTAGCAATTTAATGGTCTGAATCCTTTGGGAACCAAACATTTTTTTCAATTTTTTGAATTTTCATAAAAAAAGAGTATACAAAAAAATATTTAAATATTGCCTACTTTCTTTATTCCATGACCATTCTTACTAAAAATGAAATTATCAAGGCTTTAAAGAAAAGAGATGTGAAAATTGAACCATTAAACCTTAGAAATATAGGACCTGGCTCAATTGATTTAACATTAGATAATAGATTCAGGGTTTTTAAGAATAATAAAACAAAATTAGCTTTATCAGAAGATATGGATTATAAAAAATTATCTACTGAAAAGTTTGGTCCTTTAATTTTGAATCCTGGAGAATTTGTCTTGGGGATCACAAAAGAAAAAATAACTTTGCCTTCAAAGCTCTGCGGGTTTCTTTCTGGAAGAAGCAGGTTTGCAAGATTGGGTATTTTAGTCCATGCCACTGCAAGCTTTATACAGCCAGGGATAAGCAATAAGCAGGTTTTAGAAATATATAATCTTTCGCAAAGAAAAATTATTCTAAAAGAAGGTTTAAGAATCTGCCAATTATGCTTGCAAAAAACCAAAGGAAAGGCACTTTATCAAGGCAGGTTTAAAAAACAACTTAGTCCTTAAGGGATTTAAGGATTTTGCATGCTTGGCAGAAATCCGAAGTTGTCGCCTCACCGCAATCAAGACATCTATTTATAGGCTCATCAGTTTGATATTTATTCTTAAGTAAAGGCAATACCTCTAAAAAAGAAGTTATTATGCTATTCTTGGTCCCATGATATTTATGCTCAAAATCATTCAGCATTTTTTTCACATCATCCCTAAAAGCTTCATGGCTATACGGGCATATTGAAGAAGAACCCATTAAGCCTTTCAAAAAAGCATAAGTTGCGGTTTCTTTTTCCAGCATAAGGTATAAAGGCTTTATTCTGCGGATAAACCTTGCATCATCCTTCAAGCCATTTAAAGGGCCCAATCTGGCTGAAAGATTCATTTTACGCTTAAATTGGTTCATTAGGATAGTCTGGGCCTCATCATCTAGATTATGCCCTATAACCAGTTTATTGGCATTGAGTTCACGTGCTTTTTTATTCAAAAGATATCTTCTTAAAACTCCACAAGCTGTGCATGGCTTAATCTGCAATTTCTTCATTATTTCCTTCAATGAATACCCAAATTCTTTCTTAAAACTAAATATATAATGCTTTATTCCAAGTTTCTTGCAAATTTTTTCAGCTTTTTTAATAGTTTTTTTTCTATAAGGGCCTATTCCTTCATCTATAGATACAGCCACTAATTCAAATATTTTATTTTTAAGATGCAATTTGCTTAAAATTTCCAAAATCGTAGAAGAATCTTTTCCTCCAGAAACAGCAACTATAACTTTATCCCCTTTTTTTATTAGATTGTAAATCCTAATTGTCTTGCGGACTTTCTTTTCAAAATATTTTAAAAAGCAGGATTTGCATAATTTTACTCCCGAACTCAATTTATATACAGGTTCCAATTCACATTTCTTGCAAGTCATTGTCAGCCTCCAGATACAAAATGATAAATAATAATCTTATCATCTGCCTTAACTTTTGTTTCCTCAATTGCCAATTTCTCATTTTTTGTTATTATCACAGTCTGTGGATTTATTTTTAAATATTTTAATAAGCAGCCGATAGTTTTTCCTTTAGCCTCTGCATATTTTCCATCCCTATCAATATAAACTTTCATTTTAGATTCTCAGCCTTTAATTTCTCAAAGCCTTTCAGCATTAACTTTTCAATATTAAATTTTTTTTCCTCTATTTCAATTTTTTCTTTTTTAGCTCTCGTCGCTGGATGCTTTGGTCCAAGCAATGAACACATTTCCGGGCCGATTGATAGATCATGCGTACCTATTTCTTTAGCCAGATTAATTATCTCCTGCTTGTCAAAGCATAGCAAAGGCTGCAGGACTTCAATATTTATAGCACTATTTATCAAGCTGAGATTGATTAAAGTCTGGCTTCCAACTTGCCCCAGATTATCACCAGTAACCAAAAAATCACATCCCTCTTTCTCTGCAAATTTTTGAGCAATTCTAAACATTATTCTTTTAGTAATTATAAAATAATATCTGTGCCTGCATGAATTTACAGTTTCTGCCTGAATTTCCCCAAAAGGAAAGATGATTATTTTAGTGCAGCCAATTTTTTTTGCCAATAGCTTTGCCTTTTCTTTTGCATTTGCCTTAACAAAAGGCTCGCCGGAGAAATGCAATGCAGTTAACTCAACATTTTTCTTTCTCATCAAATATCCTGCAACAGGGCTGTCAAAGCCTCCTGATAATAATAATAGTCCCTTCATCCCCTGGACAGAAACACATAAAAGTTTATAAATCAACTGTTTGTTATTACGTAGAAAGTCAAGTCAGCTAAGTTTGCATAGATTGAGGCATTACATCTTCAGAGGATACCCTTGAGTATGTAAATTATAGCATTCATGAGATTTTTTCCTAGCAGACTTTCTACTTACTATTTTAAACCAGCATCATAAATCCTTTTTGCAATGTTAAAAATTACATTTTCATCTTCACAATCCTTAGAGAACTTTGCAAAATTAGTTAATTCATAGATTCTTAGCAAATTTGGATGTTTTTTTAGAGTATACTTCTAGAGAATACAAATCTTTATATACTTGTGCACCCTAATTATAATGGAGGTGATTAG
>JAYEMU010000064.1:0-13363 GCA_034718475.1 Nanobdellota archaeon | reverse complement strand
CTGAAAATAGCAGAAAAATACAAATAGGCCACACGACAAAAAATGCCGTATTGAAAATCTTACATCATTAAGCTAAATCTTAATGGTTTTTTTATATAAGAATGGAGTTGGAATTCATCTACAGACTGTAAAGTCTGCAAGAGTTTTCTTCCAACATTCATAAAAATTAATTACCTACGACAAAATAAGAGGGATTTCAAAAATTTAAATTAAAGTGTCGAATGTGGAATTTGAAAAAACAAAAATTAACAATATTTATAAATCATGTTAATATTTCAAGTCTATGAAGCCCCTTGATTATTCACAAAATGGCGAATATGAAAAATTATCTTCAATTATAAATAAAGATTTTTTAAGATATGTAGTTGATGTCGGAGTGTATGACGGAATAACATTTTCCAATTCTTACCCTTTAATAAAAAAAGGTTGGAAAAGCTTATTGATAGAAGCCAATCCTTTTATATTTAATAAATTAAAACAAAATATTAAAAAATATCCAAATGCTATCCCAATAAATGTTGCTTGTTCTAATCAAAATGGGGAAGGGCATTTATATTTTGGAAGAGATGGGATAGAAAGCATGCTTTCAACTTTATGCCAAGACAATAATTCTTGGTTTGATTTTGCAAGAACTGATACTAAAGTAAAAGTGCCTATTCGAACTTTAGAAAATTTATTGGATAAAAATAATTTTCCCCGTGATTTCGGAATTTTAATGGTCGATACTGAAGGGATGGATCTTGAAGTTCTTGAAGGGTTAAATTTTGATAAATATCAACCAAGTATGATTATAACTGAAGAATATCTTCATAATTTATCAAAACATAAAGCTAAATATAGATTTTTAAAAGATAATGGCTATTTATTTAAACAACAAATTAATTGTAATACTGTTTGGGTTCATAAATCTAAAACAAATGATGAATCTATTTCAAAAGATGCATTAAATATAAGGAAGATACTTTTTCGGCATTTAATACAAAAAGCTTCAAGTTATGTCAAATTTGAAGAAATAAGGGCTTTATTTGATTCGCAAAAATATTCTATTGATTTGATAAAAAAACCAAAATGGAATGATGATGCTTTGTTATTTAAAATAGAACCTTTAAATCGCGGATTATTTTATCAATGGACAATAAAAATTCATGAAGATAAGTATCCTTTAGCTTCGCATATTTATGATAATGAGGCTTTATTGAATCGAATAGTCTGTTCTGGGCAGACTACTAAAATATTAAATACTTCAGTTGTAAAAAATCAAGATTTGCAATTTAGAATTGTAACTTATGATTATGTTTCTGGAAAGCCTTTAGATAAACTTTTGCCTTTAGCGTCAAATGCTAAGATCTTAAATTTGCGGCAAGGCTTAAAAAATTGTGTATCAACATTATTACAATTAGGGGTAAATGTATTTGTGAGGGATTTAAATGATTTTCTTGTTGTGTCTAAAAAAGATAAACAAAAAATAATACTTACAGATTTCAATGCAATATTGGATTGTTCCAATGCAAATGAATATAGCAAAACAAAGATTATGAAAATTGTAGGAAATATAATCGACAAATTAATTAAGCCTACTTACAAGCCTTTTATTTCGGAAAGGCCTACAATGATAGATCTGGAAAATAGTTTGGATCTAAGATTTTAATTTGCGATTAATTTAAGTAGGAACCATTCCAACTAAAAACCATGAAACTGACAATTTTAGGATCAGCAGGAAATGTGCCTATCCCAAGGCTTTTTTGCAATTGTGATATTTGTAAAAAGGCCAAAAATGAAAAGGAGCCCTATAAGCGTTGTCTCGCTTCCCTTTACATTAACGAAATCAAAACTGTTATTGATTGCCCAGAAGATATTGCAGAGTCCTTAAACCGGCGAGGCATAAAAGATGTAGATAATCTTTTTATTACTCATTGGCATCCTGATCATACATTTGGATTCAGGCTTTTAATACAAGCTTTTTATGATTTTATCTTTGATAAGCCGAATAAGCAAATAAATGTCTACATTCCAAAATCAGTTTATGCAACATTAAAGAATAAGTATCCTGCCATACAATATTTTTTAGAAGAAAAAAAAATGGGCAAATTAAAGTTAATAGAAGATGGGGAA
The DNA here is from genome assembly GCA_034718475.1 of Nanobdellota archaeon. GTDB lineage: Archaea > Nanobdellota > Nanobdellia > SCGC-AAA011-G17 > GW2011-AR17 > JAYEMU01. The sequence continues at coordinate 11,251 of JAYEMU010000064.1, read as the reverse complement.
AAAATTGATTTTGGCAATATTACAATAACTGCTATCGGATTTCAAGGAAAAGGTTCTGATAATTATGCATATCTAATTGAAGAAAATGGCAAAAAGGCATTATATGCCCCTTGCGATACAATAGATTTTAAAAGAGAAATTAAGGATTTAGATCTATTAATTAATGAACAGGGCTATTTTTCTCTAGAAATAACTTGGGAGATTCCATTTAAGGATTTGCTTAAAAGGCTTAAAGAATGGAAGCCAAAACTTACTGTCTTGACTCATATTTCTGAAGATGAAATTAGAAGATATGGTTGGAAGCATTTTGAAGAAATGGTAAAAGGAAAAAATATTAAATATGCCTATGATGGCCTTGTTCTGGAAATTTGATTGTGACAGTCCCAAGAGTTTTCTTCCGACAAATATAATTAATTCAGTTTTCGCTTGTTTAATTACTACTGAAGTTTCATACATTTGTTATTATGTTTTGATTTTTTGATGATATGCATAAACTAAATTTTAAAAAAATCCAAGAAATCCCAAGCAAAGATAAAAATCAAACAAAAGAAGAAATAAAAATAATTGAACTATTCAAAAAGAATTTGTTTAAAAGTTACACTATAAGACATTTAAATCATGAGGTTTGCTTTCAACAAGACCGCCAGAAGTAATTCTTACAAAGTATCCTTTTCTTCTTAATTCTTCAATAGTATGCGCACCAGAGTAACTCATCCCTGACCTTAAGCCACCTAGCAATTGGCCTAAAACTTCAGCACAACTTCCCCTATAAGGCACCAAGGCTTCTACACCTTCAGGAGTATAATCTGCCAGATTGCTATTGGATTTCAACCTTTCTTTTCTTCCAAGGTTTGCTCCGAAAGAAGCCATCCCCCTATAAATCTTAAAGCGCTTTCCATTTTTGATAATTGTTCTGCCAGGGCTTTCATCAGTCCCGCCTAAAAGATTTCCGACCATTATTGATTCAGCGCCTGCGACAATGGCTTTGACGATATCTCCTGAGACTTTAATGCCTCCATCTGCAATAACAGGTATATTCAGTTCAGAAGCAACTTCACTGCATCTCATTATGGCGCTTACTTGAGGGATTCCTGAACCAGTGATTATCCGGGTTATGCAACTAGAGCCAGGCCCAACCCCTACTTTAATTGCGTCTGCTCCAGCTTTAATAAGATCCCCGGTGCCTTCAGGTGTTGCAACATTTCCAGCTATTATATCCACATCAAACATTTCCTTAACTTTTTCAACAGTATCCAATGCCAGCTTTAAATGCCCATGTGCAATATCTATGACTAAAACATCGCATCCTGCATCGATTAATGCTTTAGCCCTGTCCAAATAATCCCCTTTAACGCCAATTGCTGCACCAACCAAAAGTTTTCCTTTTTTATCTTTGGAAGCAGCTGGGAATTTGTCCCTTTTAGTGATATCAGAGGAGGTTATAAGGCCTTGCAAGACATTGCAAGAATCAACGATTGGCAACTTTTCCACTTTGTGCTTATGCAGAATTTTTTTAGCTTCTTTCAAAGTTGTGCCAATAGGTGCAGTAACAATTTTTTTCCTAGGCGTCATGATTTCAGATATTTGCCTGTCTAAATCCTCTTCAAATAATAAATCCCTTGAAGTTAAAATCCCAACTAAATGATTATTCTCATTTGTTACCAGTATCCCGGAAACATTGACTTTTTTTATGAATTCTTGTGCTTCACTAATTGTCTTTGATGGAGGGATTGAATAGGGCTTTTCAATCATTATTGATTCTGATCTTTTTACTTTTAATACTTCTTTAACTTGATCTTCTACTGTTAAAAATCTGTGAATAATCCCTATGCCCCCAAGCCTTGCAATGCTTATTGCCATGCTTGATTCTGTTACAGTGTCCATGTTTGCACTTACAATTGGATTATTGATCTTGATGTTTTGGGTTAGCCTTGTGCTTGTGTCAACTTGTTTTCTAGAAAATACTTCAGAGTATTGGGGTACAACCAAAACGTCATCATAGCTTAATCCTAATTTAATTTCTTTTGCCACTTGATTTCCCTTTGCTATTTATAATAAACCATATTTAAATGTTATTGAGATTTATTATTATTTCAGCAAAATAGTTTTTATTTTTTTCCAAAACATTTATAAAGAACTGCCTTTTAATTTTCTTGTATTAAGCCCCGGTAGTGTAGTCCGGTCAATCATACTGCCCTTTCGAGGCAGCGACCCGAGTTCAAATCTCGGCCGGGGCATTCATTTTATGGAAATCTTTATTAATTTCAATAAATATTCATAAATGTATGCAAAAAAGAGGGCAAGTGACATTATTTATAGTCCTTGGGATTGTTATTATTACAGTAATAATTATTGGGCTTTATTTTAGTGGAATTATTTCAGAATCTGAGGAAAAAGCAAGGCTGGCTGAACGAAATGCACTAACCCAAAAGGAAAAAAATATTGCAGATAGGATAGAATCCTGTTTATTGCAAACAACTAAAAAAGCAGTTTTGGCAATTTCAAAAAACGGGGGCTATTATCCTCCGAAAGAAAACTCTATATCTTACCTGGGAGTGAATGCCCCATTATATTTTGATGATGGCAAAGAAGAAGTGCCGAATGAAGAAACCTTTAGTAAAAGTTTGGCTAATTATATTGATGAAAATCTTATTTATTGTGCCCAAGAAATTGAAGAGATTGAAATCTTAGATAATCCTGAGACTGAAGTAAAGTTTAATAATGGAATTTTGGTAAAAATGGATTTTCCAATTAAGCTTAAAGAAATAAAGTTGAGCCATTTTATGACCCTGACTGATATTAGTTATGATAAAACCTTTGCAAAACCTCTTGAATTTTATGAATTAGTAAGGCAATATGATTTAGAAAATGAAGCTGTTGAGATGGGCAGGCTATTACAAGATACAAAATTTAAATATGGCATTGCAGATTATGAAAATTCCACATTGTATTATTTGATTAAGGATAATTATATTAATAAAAAGCCATTGATTTTTGCTTTCGCAGTTCGCAAAAAGATTGTTGGAGAATACTTAGCGGCATTGGCGCCTATTGATGAGATTATGGACTTCTTAATTGATGCTGAAGATTCTGAAGTAGAAGAGAATGAAGAAATCACGCCTGAACAAGTAGAAGAATTAGTTAATGATTCCCAGTATAATATTAATCAAGCGGAAGAATTCGGAGGATTATTATATGAAATTTAGAGTTTTATTCTTGATTTTATTTTTATTATCCATGCCTTTAATATTAGCTGAAGAGAAGCCTTTAGCTGATATACTTTCTTCCCAACAGCAATTAATGGATGATAATAAGTTCATAACTTTAGCGAATAATATTATTACAATAGATGGCTATAAGTACAAAACAAGTGTGAATATTGCAGAACTGAATAAAATTTTTGATGTTGCAAGAATTCGAATAGGTAAACGGGGGCAGCCAACTGGGGAAATATCTTTGGAAGATATAATTGTTAAGGATGTTAATGGGATTGTATCTACTAAAAAATATTCGTATGGTGCTATTGCAGGAAATATCAAAATAAATCCTGCTAAGTCAGAAATAAAAATTCAAGCAGGGAGTGATAAAGATGCAATATATTATAATTTTGGTAAGAATAGCAATAGCTTGAAATCAAAAGAAATAATTTTAAAAAAAATAAATATAAAAAGGCTAGGATATGGGCATGTTGTGGCAAAGGCAAAAGGCGGGAAGTATCTGCAGAATAATCAGCTTTTGATTTGTGATGATTGTGAACTTAGCTTGCATCAAATGGGCAAGTATGTTAATGTTTTGGGCGATGCAAAATTAATGCAACTTGAAACTTATCAAAAAGAGTATAAGGATGCTAATGAAGAAGCGAGAAATAAGCTTGGCCCAGTAAAGGCAATGGCCATTAAAAATATAGATAAACTGGCATTAAAGAAATGCCACTTTAAGTTTACAGATAAGCTTGCTAATGCTAAGGTTGAAGGCGATTTGGACATGTGCATGGGGGCATATCCCAACAAAAAAAATTCACAAATCGGCGAATTGAATCTGCGTTCTTATTCCGGAACAATTAATCTTGGTTTAATTAACCCCAAAGGCAGATTTAGTTTTAAAGTTCCGGTTTACTTGATTTATGCATTGAAACTTAATATTTATGGCATACCTGATAAAGCAGTTATGCATTTGGAATTGCTGAAATTGAAAGGTGATAACAAAATTAACATTTTTGAAAACGGAAAAATGCTTGCCAGCTTAGATGGAGGCTCATTAGTCTTAAAAAAGGATGTTAAGCCAGAACAAAGGTGCAGATCCCAAGCATTCAATTGGTTTAATTGCCTTGACATAAATACCAATACAAATTCAATTTATGTTAAATTACAGGACACTAAAAAAAGTTCTGGCACATATTCCCCACTTGAAGCACAAAAAACATTAAATGAAAAAGACAGCATGCTTACGTTATATAGGCATACATCTTATAATGATTTGTATGTTGATCCAATCCCTGATAAATGCATGTTAACTATAGCAAATCCAAACGCATACATTAATCCTTCTTTGACATTAAACAAAGGATTGCATTTTTATAAATATGGCTATAAAATCCTGACTGGCCAACGCTGGTATAATTTTGGAACAAGCTTCACTGCTCATGCATTTAATCCTAAATTTGATATAACTGATGAACAAAGGGATATTTATGATACAATCCGCTGTGAACTTTCTACAAAAAAATGCTCTTTGAATGGTTTGGAAATGTCAAAAATTACAAAGGTTAGTTCTTGTACTGAAAATAAGAATTGCCCTTCAAATCAAGTTTGCATTAATAAAATTTGTCAAGTAAAGCCAAAGATTACAGAAGTAATTCCCGGAAGCTCAAAAAAACCATTAAAATTATTATTTATTGGAAACAATATTGAAAAAGAAAGATTTACAAAAATAATTAAGGATTTGCTATATTATGATTCTACAAAAATTAAAGGCCTTTTAAAAATAGAACCTTATAAATCTAATGCAGATTTATTTGGTATATTTCAAATGGATGCGCAATTATCCAAAGAATTAATAAATAATGCACAACTAGCAACCTATTTCCCAGATGACTTAAAATCACAAATTGGGGCATTTAATAAAGTTATTATTTTTTCAGAACAAGCTGGCGACTCTTATGTTGTTTTTGGTAAGCCTGATATATGTTATCTTTCTATGAATAAGCCACTATCTAGAACAAATATAGTTACTTTTGTGCATGAAGTTGGCGGCCATTTAATTTCAAAATTAGAAGATGAATATCTTATTCATAGAAGTGGCAAGTTAAAGCGGCAATGGTTGAGGGATAATTGCATTTTTGCAACTGATTCAGGCATGACTCGTGAAAGCGCAAAGGCAAATGCGTTAAAAGCTTGGTCAAAGCTTTTTGGGCAAAGCAAAGCTCAGGCTTTAGTAAATCAAGCAGTGCAAAATAACTGGTGGTCTTGCGGCGGTGTTTGTGATAAAGATCACTGCAAAAATAATTTAAGACAGTCTGACGGTTCGATTATGTATACTACAACTATTGTTGATAAACCCATGTATTGGGGGCAGGTATCTGAGGCAATTATAAAAGAAACTTTGAATAAGTACAGGAGATTGGCATAATGAAAAAATTTTGGCTTTTTTTAGTGTTTTTACTTATTGTACCTGTAGTTGTTTCTCAGGAGTCTTCATTTTCAGTTGTATTAAAAACTGATGGAAGCAATTTAGAACTAGAATCAGTTGAGCTCTGCAATCTTGCTCCGCCTCTTGAAATTGATAAAGATATTAATAATATGGAAGCAAAACTAATTTCATTTGAAGGCGAAGAATTATTTAAGGTTAGCTTTTCAAAAAGCATAATTGTAAATGATATTGAAATTCCAATTACTGAAAATTATCTGAATCTATTTTTTCCATATTCTAGAAAGGCCAAGGAGATAATTATTTTTGAAAAAGAAAGCCAAAATGAAGTTTTAAGGATTGATTTAGCTGAACTCTTATTTTGCAATTTTGACGGAATTTGTGATATTGACGAGAATGAAGAGACATGCCCTGAAGACTGTTATATTAAAGAACCAATTAGAGAAATTATAGAAAGCAAGGAGCCCGACAAGACTATTGAAAAGAAGGTTAATTATACAAATATAATATTAATAATTGTGATTTTTTTAGCAATTCTCATAGCATTATTGTTATTCTTAAAGAGGAAAAAATAATAGTAAACTTTATGTCTCCTAATATATCTAATTTTATAACTGCAAGCTGAGTATAGTCGCAAATGCTGCACCTGTCTTTTAATTGTACAAGAACAAGCCAGCCGACCCTCCTTGGCCTGCCAGTAGTAGCTCCGAATTCCTTGCCATCCTTCCTAATTTGAATCCCAATGTCTTCTGAGTAATCTTCATCTACAGGGAATCTATTCCCATCAAGGCAGGTTACAACTGGCCCATGCCCTACTTTAGAAGTATAAGCCTTTACAACACCAATATGTTCCTTGAATAGAATTGGGGGAATGCCGACATTAGAAAATATACTTGATGGAATGGGCTGGGAGCAAGTTACTTTAAGATAATTACCAAACCTATAATCCAAATTTGCGCCTTAGGATCCTTGAAATAAAACATTTCGATTCTTAGAAATCAAATCTCTTGCTTCTTTTGAAACATCCACTAGGTATTTTTTTAATTTTTTTCCAGCATCCATATATCTTTCAACTTAATGAGCATTTCTACGGCACCTTTTTATGGAAATCTTTATTAATTTCAATAAATATTCATAAATATATGAAAAAAAGAGGGCAAGTGACATTATTTATAGTTCTTGGTATTGTTATTTTGGCGGTCATCGGTTTAGGCTTTTTTTTAAGAACCCAAATTATAGAACTAATTACTAAGGGGGAAATAGCAGAAAGTACTAAGGCTAAAATCTTAACTGATGAAATCCAAGATTATTCTGAAAATTGTTTAAAAAAAGTTTCAAAAGAAGGTTTACAAAAGATTTGTGCATCTGGGGGTTATTATAACAATGCAAAATATTTTGTAAATTATAATCTATTTAGAGTACCATATTATCTTTATAATGGCCAAGAAGAAATCCCTAAAATTGATGAGGTCAAAGAGAATCTTGAAATATACATAGAAGAAAATCTGGGCCATTGTCTTAAAATTTCTAACTTGGATTTAGAATTTAATAATCCTAAAATAAAAACCATTTTTGGAAAAAAGTTAAAGGTTGAAGTTGATCAAAAAGTTATTTTTAAGGAAGAAGAGATTGTAGTTAAGATTAATGATTATGCAGTAGAAATTGATTGCAATATTGAAGAATTATATACTAGAGCAATCGATTTTTATGATGCTGTAAAAAATAATTCGGAAACTTCTTTTTTAGATCAAGGACTTTTAGCTTTAAGGCAAAATCATAAATTTTATACTGAAGATATTAATGATCAAGAAAAATTATTTATTTTAATTTTCCCAGAATGGCTAGAAGAAAAAGGCTTAGAATATGGTTTTGCTGTTATGTATCCTAAAATAGAGTCAGATATATCGGCATTCGGAACTTTTCCTGAAATAGAATTTGACAAAATTGAAGAAATCAGTTTAGAATCAGTTTTGGAGGTTGAAGAATGAATGCGAAATATAGCTCCATTTTATTTATGTTATTTTTATTAGCTAGCCTAGCGATGGCACAAGAAGCTTATATGGAAATTAATTTGCGTATTACTTCAAAAAATATAACTGTTAATAATATTGAAATTCTCCAAGGTCAGCCTAAAGATTATGTGTTGGATTATTTTGAATATTATGATGTCAATATTTATTCCTTTAAAGGAGAAGTGTTAAATTCTTTTAAATTACAGAAGGATTTTTATATTTATGGTGTAGGTATAGTAGTTAGTGAAGTAGAAGAGATTTTATCTTTCCCATATTATAATAACATTAAGAGTTTGGAAATTCTTGATGAAAAAAAGGTAATATTGAATTTAGATTTATCAGATTATGCTACTTGTAATGAAGATGGCATTTGTGATAATTCGGAATCCATAGTAACATGCCCCATTGATTGCAAAATTGCTTTTGGAAGAAAGATTGAAGAAAAAATAGAAGCACAAAAGGAAGAAGTGCTTGAAAAAAATAGTCCCTCAAAAGACAGCAGTTTATGGCTGTATTTAATTTTAGTCTTGTTCATTCTTTTAATTGTGGCATTCTTTTTTAAAAAATTAACTAAGGTGATAAAAAAATGAGGAGAATTTTTATTTGGATATTGTTATTTTTACTTTTAATTAATTTTGTTTCTGCTTTGCAAACAAAATTAGATTTTTCTCAAGCGCTTTCTCAAAATCTTCTTGAAGATAAAGGCAACAATGTTTATATGACAAAAGGAATGAGAATAACAACTTTTAATTCAAATGATCTTTTAAAATTATTTGATAAAATAATGGTTTTAGGTAGTGGGGAAATAGAACTTTATGTGAAAGAAAAGCCCGTAGCTTTAGTTTATGGGAAAATCCAGTTATTAAATAATAAACTTCTTATTAAAGATGGAAATTTAAGGAAATCTTTATATTCTCATGAATTGAAAAAGCGATATGAAATCATCTTATTGAAAGATAATTCTTTCAAATTGATAAATTTTTATTTAGAAAAAAGCAAAGAAGGGCTTGTATTAAATATCCCTAAAGGCATAGATATTTTAACGCTTACAAGGTCAAATAAAGGTGAAGATATTTTTATAAATGGAATCAATGATTTGCCTTTGAAAATAGGAGAAACTAATTTATTTTTTTTGAAGTTTGCTGGTGAAGCTACTTCTAGTTTAGTTTGGAATAGTTTGCCATTAGAAGATTCTTTTAGCTTTAAAGGCAAATTTAAGTTAACTTCAGAAACAGCCCAAACCTTAAAAAGCAAAAATTTAGATAAAGATAAGGCTCAAGTTGAATTTTTTTCAGAAGAAATAAGCACATTATTTTTTATTCCTTGGGAACCATCAAAAGAGATTTTTGCAAGACTATTTTTACATACTCCAAATGGCGAAATTAAAGTTAATAAACATAAAATTAGTTCATTATCTGAGGATAATAAATTCCAAATATTATTGACAGCAAATTTTGAGAATTACTATATCTTTGGAAAAAAGATTATAGCAGCCATAGATAAAGATATCTCTAACAATCTTGTGTTTATGACAGATTTTAAATATCTAGAATTATCTGCTGGACGATACTATATTAAGCATCCCGATATGCTAATAAGTTCTTTAAAGGGTAATTTACAGATTTCTGCTGATCCTAAATCTTTTAGCAATTGTTTGCGTCATCAAAATAGAATTTGCTATTTTTCTAGCCCTTCTAAATTCTATGAGAATACCATTTGGGTTCCGAAAGAATTAAAGGATACTAATGATAATTATAAATTATCCATTTCTTTTAATTCAGATTATAAATTTAAGTTAGTAGATAATCTATTGTTTTCAACAACTAATGTATACCTAAACGGAATAAAAGGCAAAACTAGAAATGTTATCTTTTGCGATAAAAATGGAAATTGCATGTACTTTTATAATGGGCATAATCTTAAGTTAATGCCTCAAGGGACTTCTTGGCAGAATTTCGATTTCGGATTCTATACTAAAATATATGATTCTGACCAAAATATAATAAGGAATTTGGAATGCAAAGCCAGATCCTATTGTTCTATAGATGGTTCAAAAATGTATTCTCCTAAAAGTGTATTAAAATGCCGTAGCAACAATGATTGTTTAGTTGGGACTTGTATTCTTGAAAAAGGGGTTTGTAGCAAACCAAGTGATACTTGTAAAAAATTAGGGGGTTATAATGGTAAACTTGATTTACTTTTTGTTGGTGTGGGTTATGATACAGAATCTGAATTGAAAAAAGATGTAAACTATCTTGTAAATAATTTATTTTTGACTGACCCTTTTGATCAATTCAAACAAAAATTTTCTTTTCATTATAAAAGTATTCCTTCATCTTCTTTAGATTTAGGCTTTACATTAGGTCTTTCTGCATCCTATTATAATCTTATGTTGGTAAATAAATTTATTGCTGAAAATGCTAAATGTACAGGAGTTGCTCCAGATTATCCTATATTCGTTTTTAAGGATAAAATATTTAGACCTGTTGCTTTTAGGAATAATGTTTTGTTACCTATGAAAGTTGTTAAATCCCTCCGAAAATATACCCTTAATCATGAATTAGGTCATTCTATTGGTGGTTTGGTTGATGAATATTACCATTTTGGATTGGGGAGACCTGGTCACCAGGGTCCAAATTGTATTAATCAGAATAATGCAGCAAGTTTTTGGGGGAAATATTTAGATCCAATTTCAACCGCAGCCCTTGTAAACAATGCAAAAAGTAATTGGCTTGGCTGTGGCGGTGTTTGTGATAAAAGATGTTCCCTTTATTTGAGGCCTAGTGAAACATCCCTTATGAAAGATACAAGGATTAAAGATTTTAATGAGATTAGCAGATTAGTGATGAAAGCACAGTTATCTAAATATTGAATTTTTCACTTATAGCATAATAATCAATTAAATTTTAGTAAAGTTTTATAAAATAATAAATTCTTTTAAAATATATGACATCCTCTCCACCCTGAAAGGGCGGATAGGATGTCATTTGAAGGCGAAGAATTATTTAAGGTTAGCTTTTCAAAAAGCATAATTGTAAATGATATTGAAATTCCAATTACTGAAAATTATCTGAATCTATTTTTTCCATATTCTAGAAAGGCCAAGGAGATAATTATTTTTGAAAAAGAAAGCCAAAATGAAGTTTTAAGGATTGATTTAGCTGAACTCTTATTTTGCAATTTTGACGGAATTTGTGATATTGACGAGAATGAAGAGACATGCCCTGAAGACTGTTATATTAAAGAACCAATTAGAGAAATTATAGAAAGCAAGGAGCCCGACAAGACTATTGAAAAGAAGGTTAATTATACAAATATAATATTAATAATTGTGATTTTTTTAGCAATTCTCATAGCATTATTGTTATTCTTAAAGAGGAAAGAAGTAGTTACGGACATAAGTAATTTGTAAAATCCAACATAAAATTATATCTTTGCCAAAAGTTCTCTAAACTATCTTTTAATTTCTCGATTGTCGAGAAATAATTTGAATTTGTTACATCATGTCTTGTTATTTTCCAGCAAGTTTCTATTGGATTTAATTCTGGACAATATGGCGGTAAGTATTCTACCTTTATATTTGGGAATTCTGC
>JAYEMU010000063.1:0-13392 GCA_034718475.1 Nanobdellota archaeon | reverse complement strand
CTTGGAGATACTTTTTCAAGATATTTGCAGCACCATTCACGTCTGCATTCATTATATTATTACACTTTTTGCAGGCATAAAGATCCCTATGCTTTCTGTTGCTTTTATTTCTATCATTGCAGATGCTGCAAGTTTGGCTTGAATATGCTTCGCTTACTCTTGCAAACCTTATTCCTGCTTGAACTGCTTTGTATTCAAGCATCTGAGTAAACTTTGATATTCTTTTTTTCATCTTGTTTTATCCAACCATTTAAATGGTTGATTTTTGTTATTTATAAATTGGGGAAGGAGCATATATAAATGCTACTCGCACCTATGTCCAGTGGCGAATGGTTCCAGAAAATATATATTAAAATTCAACTTCGAAAATCTTACAGCATTTGCAGAAAAACTAGAGTAAAATTGAAGAAGATAAGAAAAAATTTACAACAAAGATCTTTAATTTTCTGAAAATTGCAGAAAAATACAAATAGGCCACACGACAAAAAATGCCTCATTGAAAATCTTACATCATTAAGCTAAATCTTAATGATTTTTATATAAGAATGGAGTTGGAATTCATCTACAGACTGTAAAGTCTGCAAGAGTTTTCTTCCAACAATCATAAATCCTAATATTTTAAAAGATTTCAAAAAAATAAAAAGATATAAAAAGATTGTATCTTTTTCTTCATTTAATGCTGAAAATCATAAAAGAGTTTAAAAAAAATAAATCATTAGCTATTCTGCTATTTTTAATTCTGGCATTGGGAATTTTTTTAAGATTAAATGATTTTAACCAAGAAGGATTTTGGAATGATGACGCTACAACAATTCCTACTGCTTTAGCTTTTTTTTATCCACATTCAGAATATCCAGGGTTATTGGGCCAAGGGGAACCAGCTTTTGGGAATTTTATTATCGGCTGTGGATGTATGCTTTCAAAAAATGATTTTTCTAATGTAACTAGCATCCCTAAAAATTTCTTTGTTGGAAGGGATGCTTTATTGGGTGAAGCCATGACAAATTCAACTTTTTATTGCCATCTTCCGATGTATATATTTGGCATTCTTTTTTTAATTATCATTTCAATATTTAGTTTAAAGATTATAGGCCTTAAAGCCAGTTTATACCCTATTGCATTCTTCTCTTTTTTTCCATTCTTATTAGTATATAGCAGATGGCTGCATGTTGACATTATCATGTATACTTTTGCAGCTTTGGGCACTTTATTTTTATGGCTGGGTTACGAAATCAAAAAAGATTCCAAAAAAGAATTTATTTACTTTGGAATTGCATTTTTATTTTTTGCATTTGCCTTTGCAACAAAATTGCCTGCAGCTCTTTTAGCTGTATTCGGAGGGATAATCATCATACAAAAATATTGGCATGAAATACTTTATATTATTAGGCCAATTATAAAAAAATTAGATTTAAACTTCAAATTTTTAAGATTACAGGAACAAACATTATATGTAAGCCATTTTATAAAAATTATTGTCCTTGTTTCTATTGTTTATATTCTAAGTCTGCTTCCAGCTTTTGAATTTAAATTATCAAATCTTTTTGCCGTAATTAACCAATATCGTACAACTTCTTTTGATTTTGGTGGATTTGGCTTCAACACTAATTTCCTTTATGGGCTCAAACAATTTCTTTACAACATAAACAGCTTAGATTTCATACTTATCTTATTTGCTATCGCTACATTCATTATAATTTTAATGAAAAAAAATAAAAGCAAAAATGAAAAATTCCTAATAGCTTATTTAATTTTTGGATTATTGGTCATTCCATTTTCCACGGCCTTTGCATTATTTAGGGTCATATTTATTTTCATAATCCCTTTCATTATTTTTATGGGCTTGATTTTCTCAAAAAAATATATATTTAAATCAATTAAACATTGGAATTTCATTCTAATTATTTTTTTAATCATTTATATCATCCTGCAATTCTCTAGTAATGTAGGAAGTTCACCTTATTTCATTGCCCATAATTCACTATTGTGTAAAATCGCAGATGATCCATTTTGTAATTCCAACAGCCAATATGGGAGGATGGCAAATAAAATAAAATATAATTACTTAAAAGAAAATCTCAAAGCTAATGAAACATACTTTGTAGATGATCCTTCGCTTTATTATTATATAAGGCAAGGGCAATCATATCCCCATTATTATTTCAGGGAAGCATTTAAGCAGGAATATGGGAGGTCTCCAACATTAGAAGAATATATTGCATTATTGCAGCCTTATGGCAGAAAGATAAGATATGTTTTATTATTTAAAGAGCAAACCGCAAAAGATTTTTTAGATTTTATGGCAAAATACCAGCCAAACGAAAAATTAAAAATGGATGGCAAAGAATTGATCTATGTCTACGATACTGTAAAATTAATCAAAAAAGTTTCAAGCTAACAAAGGCATACAATCCTTCTATCAAAGTTAGAATAATTCTCAACAAAAGTGCAATTATAATCGCAATCGGCTCGGGGATTATGAACATCAGAAAATAAACTATAAGGCCATCCCTTACACCCAAACCGCCTGGAGCAATAAAAGACACAAAACCCAAAAACCAGCTTATTGCAAAAACACCAATAATAAAAGGGATTTTAGTATAGCTTAAATCATATACAGCATTAATTATAAAAAATGCTCCCAGCCCATAAACAACCCAATAAAACAAATAAAACGCAAGGGCAGATAATAAATCACAATATTTACTTTCGATTCTTGGCTGTTTCTTTTTGCTAATTTTTCCAATTATTTTTATGCCCAAGTTAAGAAACTTAGGATGCAAAAAAATCAAAGCTAATGGGATAAATAGGAAAATGAAATATATCCAATTCCCGAAATCATAATCCCAAAAAAATAATGATAAGAAGAAAATTAAAATACCACCAGATACCATTAAGGCCATCTCTAATAAAGAACTGATTATAACCTGCAGTTTTGTAATCTTAAATCTTCTTAAGAAATACAACCTTCCTAAAACTGTCCAAATTTTTCCAGGTATATACCTCCCCATATCAGAAACATATCTTGCTTTTAAAACTGCTTTGAAAGGAATTCGGCAATGCATTATTTTAAGCAATATATCATATCCCAAGCCCTCTAAAAAATAGAATATTAAAAAAATTATAATTGAAATAGCCAAAAGCCAATAATTCAAATCAAAGTTATAACTAGCCAATTCACCCCACGATACATAAAGCCTATATAACAAATATCCAAAAATAGCAACCACTATAAATTTTTTTGCGATATCTTTCCAGTGCATAATTTAAATCTGATTTTAATGCTTTATAACATTTCTGAATATCAATTTCTCCATAAATCTTATAAAAGCAAGCCATATTAAGCAGGTTATGAAAGTATTATTTTTGCATCCGCCATGGCCAGGCAGAGGATATGGCTTAAGATCCCAGAACAGATGGCCAAGAAAGAGGGGTGACAAGACAAACAGGTATCCCGTGTTATTATGCTCTTGCGCAACTTATGTCCGTGATAATGGAAACGAAGTAAAATACATTGACGCAGTCATTCAGGATCTCAACTTAACTAAAACAATAAAAGAGATTCAAAAATTCTCCCCTGATTTAATTTTTATAGAATCCGCAACACCGACATTCCCATATGACAAGAGAGTTATTTCTATCTTAAAGAACAAATTCCCCAAAACTAAAATCATAATGGCTGGCTACCATGTTACAGCTTATCCTGAAAAGTCTATTAAAGATTCAAAAATAGACATTATCATCAAGGGTGAAATGGATCAAACAACATTGAATTTAATCAATGCTTTGAAAAAGAATGAGCCTTTGGAAAATATAAAAGGCATTTGCTTTCAAAAAAATGGCGTGATAATAAACAATGAAGATGCAGGGCTCATCCCTGATTTAAACAAATTGCCCTTTCCAGACAGGGATTTAATACCTCACCAATGGTATTTCGAAGGCTATGTTACAGACAAGCCTTTCACATTTGTCATGGGATCCAGAGGCTGCCCGCAAAGATGCACTTACTGCCTTTGGCCCACTGTATATTTCAAGAACAAGCTAAGGCTGAGAAGCATTAAAAACCTTGTTGATGAAGTTGAATGGTTAATAAATAAGTATGGAATGAAAGAGATTTTCTTTGATGATGATACATTAAATGTTACAAAAGCAAGAGTAAAGGATTTAGCACAGGAGATTATAAATCGCAAATTGAAAATCAAATGGTCCTGCAGCATGCGGATGGATAAAATAGATCAGGAAATGCTGGATTTAGCCAAGAAATCTGGATGCAAATTAATTTGCTACGGTGCAGAATCTGCCTCTCAGGAAACATTAAATAAGATTAGGAAAGATTTGACAATAAGGCAGATAAAAGACTGTATGAAGATGACTAAAAAAGCAGGGATAATTTCGCACGTTAATTTCATGATAGGGTTCCCCTGGGAAACAAAAAAAGACATTAATAGGACAATCAATTTTGCAATAGAGCTTAACCCTGATTCAGTACAATTCTCATTATGCTATCCTCATCCAGGATCTCCAATGTACTGGGATGCTTTAGAAAATGATTTGTTCTATGACGACGTAAAAGAAAATTGGGAAATGTTCGGAATTATGACACAGCCTTTATTAAAAACCAAGGTTGAAAAGGAATTTTTATTAAACGCTGTAAGCAAAGCACACTCTAAGTTCTTTCTTCGGCCTTCCTATATATTTAGGCAAATTTTAAAAAGCTTAAGCTCATATTCAGAATTTAAGCGAGTCGCACATGGCGCTTATGCAGTATTGTTTGGAAAAATCTTATTCAGAGGTAAAAAAAGATGAAAATTTCAACTATCGTTCACAACCCTCCTTACCAAGGAGGCATTATGCAATACAGTGTCCTTTTGGAAAACCATATGGAAAAGCTTGTTGATTTTAATCTTGTAGGATTTAAAGCATTGTATCCTAGCTTAATTTATCCAGGCGTACAGCCAAAAAGGAACAAGCATGGCATACAATTCACTAAAAAATGCCCTAGAATCATAAAATGGTATTTGCCATTAACCTGGTACAAGGCTTATCAAAAGCTTAAAGATGGTGACTTAATACACATAAATTGGTTTACCCCATTGATGGGGCCTTTGTATTATACAATTTTAAAATTAAACAAAAAAAAATTGCCAGTTGTTATGACTTGCCATAATATAGAACCGCATGAAAATACCCCAATAGATAATTTGATGACAAAAAGGATTTTTAGCTTTGTTGATTATTTTGTAGTCCATGCAGAGCAGAACAAAAAAAGGCTGATTAAAAATTATGGTATAAATAGAGATAATATTCAGGTAATACCTCATGGGCCATTTGATTATTTCACAAAATGGTCTAAAGATTCTAAAACCAAATTAAAAAAGTTTTTTCATTTTAAAAAAGAAGACAGGGTTATATTATTTTTCGGGTATATCAAAAGTTATAAGGGCCTGCATCATTTGCTGAACGCAATGCCTAAAGTCATTGAAAAAAATCCAGATGTAAAATTATTAATCGGCGGAGAGCTTTGGCTCGGAAGAAAATACGTTGATAATATTCTTGAAAAAAACAATCTTAAAAAATACGTAAGGATATATCCTAGATACGTCCAGGATTATGATGTTCACAAATTTTTTGATGTTGCAGACATTTATGTCCTGCCGAACAACAATAAAGAGCAAACCATCAGTGGACCTTTATTAGTTGGGCTTGCTTTTGGCAAGCCTACAATCATTTCGCCTGTTGGCGGAGTCCCCGAATTAATTAAAGATGGCATTAATGGCATATTAAGCCCTTGTGGAAATGAACAAAAATTAGCAAATAATATAAATACGCTTATCAATAATAAGAAATTGCAGCGGAAATTAAGCAGGAATGCAAAAAGGACAAGCAAAAAATTCAGCTGGAAAACTGTTGCAGAACAATATATGGAAGTTTATAAAAAAGCTGTTGGTATAAAAAAATGATTTTTGAATATATGAAATTTTTAGCACCCAGGCTAATTGGATATAAATTAGCGATGCACAAATTAAAGAAATATCCGCCGCACCCTGTTGTCTTGAATTTTTCTATTACCAACAAATGCCAGTCCCGCTGCAAGACATGCAACATCTGGGACTTTTACAACAAGAACCCCAAAAAAGAGAAAGAAGAACTCAAGCTTTGGGAGATTCAGAAGATTTTCAAGACAATCAAGCCTTTTTTTCTTTTGAATATCTGCGGAGGCGAGCCATTCCTCAGGCATGAAGACATTGGAGAGATTTGCAAGTATGCAGTAGATTATTGTAAGGCCAAGGCAATTCACTCCCCCACTAATTGCTTATCACCAGAAAATATTGAATATGGTGTCAAAGATATTCTTAAAAAAATTCCTAAAAATGTGAAATTAACTATCAAAATGTCTTTAGATGGTATCGGAAAAGATCATGATGAAATTAGGGGTGTAGAAGGTAATTTTGAAAAAATGATTGATACACATGATAGATTAATCAAGATTAGGGATAAACATTCAAATCTTTTTGTAGATGCAGGAACAACTGTCAGTAATCTTAACGCTGATAAATTACCTAAAATTATAGATTGGGTGCATAAAAATTTAAAATTAGATAATTTTTATCATGAAATTGCAGACACTAGGGCTGAATTATTTAATATAGATGCAAAAGAAGGAGAAAATATTCCTAAAGATTTTAAAGAGATTCTTAAAGATCAAGGGGTTACTCCAACCGGAGACCAATATTGGGATATTGCCTGCTTTTTGGCTAATGAAGTAAAAAAAGAGATGATGACAAAAAGAGATTTTAGCAGGATTAGCCAAGCTTTAAGGGTAACTTATTATGAAAGGGCTGCATGGGTACAAAAATACCAAAAAAGAAAAATTAAATGCTATGCTGCCATGTCCAATGCCCACCTAAACCCTTGGGGAGGGTTATGGCCATGTAATGTCCAAGCTTTTAAGCAAAGTTTAGGGAACATAAGGGATTTTGATTATAATTTTGATAAGCTTTGGAAATCAAAGAAAGCACAAAAAGTAAGAAAATGGGTTAGTGAAGAACACTGCCATTGTCCTTTAGTCGGACAGGCAATGGTAGATACTTTATTAAATCCAAAAGAAGTTTTAAAAACTCTTTACATCTATTACAAAAAGAAAAAATAATTCAAAAAAAACTTTCAATCAGCTCAATCATTCTTTGCCATTCAAAACGATATTTTTCTTTTTCAATATTCGCTGCAAAATTTTCATCAGTTGCATAAAAATTCAAAACTGCTTTGGCTATTTCATCGGCGTTTTCAGTAGGGACAATATAACCTGTTTTTTCATCTTCCACTACTTCAGGCAAGCCGCCTGCATTGCTAACTATTACAGGTATATTGAATCCAAATGCTGTCTGGACAATTCCTGAATTCGTTGCAGAAGTATAAGGCAAGACCACTACATCTGAAGCACAATAATACTTGCCAACTTCTTCATTTGGGACATATTTATCAACAATTTTAATGTTTTCTTTGACCCCTAATTCTTCAGCCCTTTGCAAAACTTCTTTTTTCGTAGGACTCCAAAATTCTCCCACTATCAAAAGCGTCATTTGCTTAGCTTTAATAATCTTAGGCAATGCCTCAATCAAATACACTAAACCCTTATAAGGCCGCACATAACCAAAAAATAATATAACATCACCCCTCAAACCTAACTCTTGCTTAATTTTTTTCTTGTCCCACTTTTTTTTATTAAATACATCATATGTTGGATGTACACTTACTTTTACATCAGCAGTTGGAATCATCGAACACAAATTATCCCTATCCATTTTCGAATGAGTTATATAAAAATCTGCAAAAATATAACTTAATTTAGTCAAAGGCTTGTCAAAAAATTTCCGTTCATGCGGCAGTACATTATGGCACAAAAACAATACTTTTGTCTTAGTAAAAACTTTAGTCAAAAATGCCCAAGTAAAAAACATTGGCGATAATAGAGAAGTCCACCATGGCATTATCAGCAAATCAGGTTTATCTTTCCGTACATAGTTAAAGGCTTTCAGCCAAGTTAAAGGATTCATAGCATCAATAATTCTCTTATTATTAATACTAATTTTATCCTTGCTTTCATTATCTTCTTGACCTTTCCCAGGATACAATAATTTGGGATATAATCTTTTGAAAGAATAGCATTTAACTTGATGTTTTTTGCTTAAATGTTCGCACATCAAAGTATTATAATGGGATATTCCTCCTTTAGAGGGAAAAGTTGGACCAATAACATCTATTTTCATAATAAAAAAGACTTAACTTTAATTATAAATTTTATGGATTATTTCAGTTTTTTTTCAACATTATAATTATTTTGAGATTTGCTATTGCTTACAATCAATTCACCGATTAATCCCAATGAAATCAATTGTATCCCAACAACCACCATTAAAACTGCCAATAATAACAATGGCCTATTGCTCAATGCTTCACCCCAACACCATTCTATGATCAAATAGAGCCCTATTAAACTTCCGATAAATGAAGAAGACAACCCAATTAACCCAAAAAAATGCAAAGGTCTCTTAATATATGTGGTTAAATATTTAACAGTTATCAAATCTAAAAATCCTTTAACTAATCTTTCTATTCCATATTTGCTTTTGCCAAATCTGCGGCTATGATGCCTAACAATTATTTCTCCCACATTGTAACCTTGCCAATGGACTAAAGCTGGGATATACCTATGAAGCTCGCCATATAAATTAATTCCTTTAACAACCTCTGTTTTATAAGCCTTAAAGCCACAATTAAAATCATGAATATTTACTCTTGTTAATTTTGCTGTTAACCAATTAAAAAATTTAGAGGGAAGAGTTTTAGCCAAGACATCCCTTCTTTTCCTTTTCCAGCCAGAGACTAAATCAAAACCTTCTCCCAATTTTTTTAAAAAGCGGGGAATTTCTCTAGGATCATCCTGAAGATCGCCATCCATCGTAATTATATATTTTGAATTAGCTTCCTTAAATCCAGCAGATAACGCTGCTGCCTTGCCAAAATTGCGCCTAAATTTAATTATTTTAACATTGCTATATTTCTCATGAATTTTTTTCAAAACATAAAATGTTCTATCCCTACTGCCATCATCCACAAATAAGATATCATAATTTTTAGTAACCTTTTTCATAACTTCCCTAATTAAATCAACTAACGGCTCAATAGTTTTTTCTTCATTCAACACAGGGATTAATATTGTTACATCTTTCATTTTTAGCCTCTGGCGATTAGTCCTATACAAACAATAAATAGTTCCATTACAAAAATGGAGTAAACAACTTCCTTTTCATAAACTTTGCGCTTAATCCTTTTAAGGAATGCCAAAACAACATGATTTAAACTATAAAATTTAGAATATTTTAATCCTAAACTGCCATCTTTAGAAACTAAGGCAAAACTTTGTTTTCTGAACATCCCTCTTAATTTCAAAAAAGCTTCAATAAAATAAGGAATAAACAAGATAAGTGCAAACCTCTCCATATTAGCCAAAATAGCAATTATAGCAATTAAGCCACCAACTGTATAAGTTAATGTATCCCCTGGAAAAACTTTTGCTGGATATCTATTAAAGACATAAAAAGCCAATAAAGCCATAACCATTCCAAATGCTAATACACTAACCCATCCATGATCTGTAATCCATGCTACATACCCTAAAGCCGATAAAATAATAATGCCCATGCCAGATTCTAACCCATTATAGCCTGCCAACATATTAAAACCATTTGCAGTTCCCGAAATCCCAAGGGGTATAAAAAATAAAGGATATAAAATACCAAGATTAACTTTACCCATAAAAGGAAGAGAGATCATTGAATTTCCAGCATTTACAACCATCATTGGAACAGAAGCTAAAGCAACCAATATTGGTTTCTGCCACTGCCTCAATCCAATTTTCCAGCCCAAGATATCATCAACAATGCCTATAACAACAATAATCATAATTGTAACCAATGCTGCAAGAATCTGCAAATCCCTAAATAAAAATTCTTGAATATTTACATGTTTTAAATAAAATGTGTCTACTGCAATATAAAATAAAATTGCAAATAAAAAGCCAAAAATGACAGGGATGCCACCCATTTCCGCAATCTTCCGTTTGTCCCATTTATGGACATCCACACCGACCAAACCAGCATTTTTAATTCTTTTTATCCAATAAGGCAAAATAAACAAAGTAGAAAAGAAGGCAAAGACTAATGCACAAAGAATAACTGGATTTGAAATTTCTAAAATCATAATCCTTTTTTTAATCTAATATTTAAAAAACTTATGAAAAATTAAAATTTTTTTACTTTTCTTACTTCTTCAGGTATGGAATGACCATAATATTCTTTAGGTATTGTTAAATTCTCAGGATAATTTATTTCCCAAATCTTCAAAGGACCTATCAGCCGGCCTTGATATATAGCCAATGGCATGCCTTTATCCTCATCAGTATAAGTCAGCTTGAAATATTCAGATTCTTCATTCATCAAAAATAATCTGGCAAAATTAGAATTTGCAACTATGGGGGACAAATATAAGGCAGCACCCAGCAGATTCATTTGGCCAGTTGCATCAATCTTTGGAATAACCCTTACACAGGCATTGATGGCATTTGGATTATCATACATTATTTTTTTACCATTAAAATATACGCAATTGATTGGTGCTCTCATTTGCTGACCATTATAAATTAAGCCAATCTCTGGGTTATCAATCAACATTAATGTTTCTTTAGTCCCATTTGGCCCTTCAACTTCTTTGCTTTTTATTTGCAAAAATGCTCCTGCAACAGCTGCTCTTCCTGCAGGAAATAAAATATTATTATAAACTATATCATGATCTACAGGCGTACCGCCATTGTAAAGATAAATAGTAGCATTTCTAGTTTCAATAATCTGATTTGCATCTAAATTAAAAGTAGGTATCCAAGAATATCTATCATAATTTGCATCTGCTCCAATTGACGAAAATGCCGGATATTTCCCAATTTCATCTGATATCATCAAAAGATGCGTAGCATTCCTAGCTTGCAAAAATTCTAAGCCCTCTATAAAACTTTGTCCAGTAAGCACATGCCTGCCAATAAAATGATTAACCCCTCCCAAGGCATTTCCCCCATCGCTTAAAGTTGTTCTTTCTCCACCAGTCTGCACCCAATATCCATAATCCCACCAATGTGCAAAAACTGCTTCTTTGGGTGTATTTTCTTTAACCCAGCTCATTGCATTTTCCCATTGTATATTATAGCTTGGACCAGTATAACTCGCTTGTACAGAAACATTTTTGGAGAATCCAAACAACAAAGAGCCTACAACAAAAAGCAAAATTAGCATAGCCCCAATTTTCAACATATCTTGCTTCAGATACTTTTTTGAATAATCAAATAATTTAAAGCTTCCATAACCGACCATAATTGCTGTTATAGGTGCAAAAAGAAACAATAGCCTAATAGCACTTCTTGCTGCAACAAGCACAAATAAGAACCAAACAAAAACAAATAAAGGCATAAGCTTAATATTCTTAAATGAATTAAACATTTCTCTATCATCATAAAATGTTTTAATATAGCCATAAATTAAAAAGCCAAAAAATAATAAAAATGAACCCACATATGCTAAAATCGCAATATTTGTTTCACCATTAAACACCTTTGAAGCTGAGGAATAGCGGCTCATTGTAAAAAGCAATAAAAAAGCCAAACAGGAACTTCCTAAAATGATTTGATGCTTTTCAATTTCTTTTACTGCCTCATAAAACAATATGGCTGCCCCAATAAACATTAAAGCCAAATATTTCCAATCTGTTTGTCCAATCCAATCAACAAAATAAGGCTGATGCGACTCTGCTACTGTCAAAGCCCACCTTGTAGTGCCAAAAGGCTCAACCATCTGAATATATAAACCACTAAGTTTAGTAAATATAAAACTAAAACCATTTTTAAATGAAATGAATAATATGCCTAAAATTAGAGGCACAATTATGCAGAAAATTCCATAAGGTAATTGTCCATTTATTTTTTTCCTAATTTGAAATAAATTTAATTGTATAAAAAGATAATTAAATAAACCAACAAGCCAAGCAAAAATCATTATTAGGGAAGTAAATGAATATAAAAAAGAAGAAAGGGTAAATCTTTCAGGGTATCCAAAATGCAAAGTTATAATCAAAACTGCCAGCCAGCAAGTATAAATATAAAAATCTTTTTTATCAAATTTATTCAAAAAAATCTGTATTAAAGTATAAGAGCCCATTGTAAGAAACAAAAAATTTACCCCTCCCCAAACCAAGCCCATCAAACCTGTTGCAAATCCAGCCAAAAAAGCATGAATCATCGCCTTTTTCAAATTTTTCTTTGAAAACCAAGCTGAAACTAAAAAATACAAGCCCATAAACATAAAAGCCATTGCTAAAGCTTCCTTATCAGAGAAGCCAGCCATAGTCCTATAAAGATACGCTGGCAGAACTGTTAAGAAAGCAGAAGACAATAAAGCAATTCTCCAATCAAATAATTTCCTAATCAGCAAAAAGAAAAATATTAATCCTACAACAAATGTAATTGGGGGATAAAGAATAACTGCTTTCTCCAATGTCATAGCAGAAGAGAAAAAATGCAAAAATTTATACAAATACACCATAAAATAAGACAATAATTTAAATTCACTTAACATAGAGTACCCAAAAGGATGATATCTCATTGTATCAACAGCCATCAGATGACCATGTTCGAGAATATATTGGGCATATCTCAAAAAAGCATGAGGATCCAAGGCTAAAGGGATCTTATCTTTTAATAACGGCAGGTTTTTAACTCTAATATTATAGCCAAACCAAGCAATAATTGCAAAAACAAAATAAACTAATAAACTCTTTTTTTCTTTAAGTTTTTTAAAAAAAGCTTGTTTCCTCTTTTCCAATTCTTCTTTATTTAATGAGAATTCATCAGCTGAATCTGTCATTATCAATATGTAATCTTAATTTCCTTTATATATTTTTTGGAATTATAGTTACGGACAAAAATCGTTTGTTTTATATGCTAGTTAATCTTTTTATAATTTAGAGGTAATGCAACATGAAAGTGAGGGTGATGAATTATTTTGCGAGAAATCAATCTGAAAGCGGATTTTCAGAAGATAAAAGAAGATTTGGATGGAAAATTATGCAAAGAAGAAATGATAGGGTTAACACAGCCGATTTTACTATAATGTTATGGCATAATTTTCTATGGCTGGACTGATACTTTATTTTGTCCCACAGCCGGAATCGCCGCAGGGCAGTCAGAAGCAAAGGATTGAAGAGATTTCAGGCATAACCCATTTAGTAAAAAATTACAGTTTACTGAATAAGTTCACACAATAGAAAGTTTAATAAAAATAAAAATTTTAA
>JAYEMU010000062.1:0-13394 GCA_034718475.1 Nanobdellota archaeon | reverse complement strand
TTTACTGCTTTTATTTTTAAGGTTGAAGGATAAAGGCGAAATGAAGGGCAAGGAAGAAAAGGCTGAATAAATTTCCAGAACTTCTAAAAATATCTTTTATTTTTCTTGGAAACTTTTATAGGTTTTTTATAATCAGATTGAATTATGAAAATTAAGCTAATTATTCTTATAATCCTTTTATCTAATTTTGCATCAGCTAAAATAATTATTTCAGAAGTAATGCCCAACCCCAAAGGTTTGGATAAGGATAATGAATGGGTTGAGCTGTATAATACTGGTACTGAAAGATTGTCCTTGGCGTCTTGTATTCTTTATGATGAAAAAGAAAGCAATGAGCTTTATATAACAGATGAATATATAGAATCTGGCCAATACCTCAAGATTGATAGGGCTGGGGATAGTGATTTTAATTTAAATAATCGCGGAGACAAGGTTAGATTATTCTGCAATAAAACTTTGATAAGTGAAATGCAGTATTTTGCATGCAAAGAGGGCATGTCTAAGGCTCTGACAAAAAATGGCTGGGTTGATCAGATGCCTACTCCAGGAATGCAGAATCTGGCTGCGAATCAGACAGATTGCTGTGATTGGGAAGTTAAGCTTTTGATTGAGGACCTTATTTCAACACGCATTAATTGGAGAACCAGGGTTGTTAAAAATGCTGGTTCTAAAAATACTCTTACATTGTATAGGGAAATACTGGATATAAATAATAATACTATAAAAAAGTATATCCCTTTGAAGATTGAAGCATCACAGAAAAAAACAATTAGGAATAACCCTCGATTAAAGCCTGGAACTTATATCTTGAATGCAAGGATTATATCCCATGATTGCAAGGATATCCTAGCAGAAAATAATGAGATTTCGACATTGTTTTATATTTTGGGGGAAAATGCCACAAACAGTTTCAAAAAACCCGAAACTTTAAATATTACCAAAAATTCTTGTATTTGTGAAAAAACAGTATTTGTCTTGAATAATACTGGCAGTATTTACGAGTCAAATGATCACAAGGCAAAAAGATATGCAATATATTTTTTTTGCTTTTTGTTGATATTATTGATTATTGCATTGCAGGTAGAAAAAAATGAAAAAAGTAGAAATAATTGCAAGGATGATACTTGAAGTTGTAGGCGCACCTAAAGAACATATTGAGACTGCTTTGCAGGATGTTATCAACAAGCTAAAAGAAGAAAGCAAGATTAAATTAAAAACTTCAAAACTTTTTGAGACAAAGCAATTAAAAAATAAATTTTGGTCTGCTTTTGCAGAAGTAGAATTCAGTACAGATGATATGAAAACTCTTTTGGAAATATGTTTTGATTATACGCCTTCAGCAATTGAGATTTTAGAGCCTGCTGGAATCGACATTGATACTCAGGTCTTAGCAAGCATATTTAATGATTTATTGGCCAAAGTGCACCAGTTTGTTGCAGTGTTAAAAAATTATGAAGCTGAGAATAGATTATTAAAAGATGAACTTAAAAAATTTAAAAAATGAAAAAAGAAATTCTTTTTCCTAATAAGGCAGCTATTAATTTCTTACAAAAGTCTAAAGAGAATCCCCAAATTGAAATATTTAAGGATTATAATCCTTTGCTGGTCCAGATAATAAAAGAAGAATTTGTTAAATATTTAGTCTCAGGTTCAGAATTGCTTTTTTTAGTTGAAGGCGGGATAAATATAAATTTGAAATCATTAGTGGATTCAACAGAAATAGCTTATCATTTGGATCCTTTTGAAAAGATTTCAATCCCTTGCGGTTGGCAATATAAAGTAGAATTTAATAAGCCTTCAACATTTTTAAGATGCTCAAATAAGGTTGAATCTAAAATAAATGATATGTATATTTATAATGGCAACTATCTTTATGAAGATACAGGCTTGTTTATCCCATCTTCTGCAGTTTTGCATTTGATAAATAAAGATGAATTAATTATGGCTAAAGCTGCAACTACCCAACTTTTTTATGTATATACTGGCAAACTCTATGGGTCATTATCTGATGAAAGGGAAATTAAATTAAAATCTGGTCAAAAGATTGTAATAATAAAGGGAACTGAATATAAACAATATAGGACAAAGCGTTCAGCATTGTTTCAATTCTCCATGTAAAATGAAGCATTTGAATGCCCTGCCCAGAGAAATATTACAGTTTTTCATCTAATTATCCTTGGGAATTCTTCTGTGAAATCAAATACAGTTGAGGGAGAATTATCTAAATCACCATTGTCAATTATTATGTCCACTTTCTTTTTGATTTTATTTGAAATCTTTTTAATTTTTAGATATGGTTTTTTTTGTGCAAGATTAACAGAGGTTGTAACGAAAGGCATTTTTGATTTTTGAATTAATTTTGTTATTGGGTGGTCTGGGATTCTTACTCCTATTGTACCTTTTGCAACTTCTTTACAGACTAAATTTTTTTTTTTGGCTTTCATGACATAAGTAAATGGTCCTGGCAGTTTATCGACATAGGCTTTTTTAATTTTAAAATTATCCAATATCCATCTTTTTGAGGGGGCAATAACTGAAAAGGGCTTATCATTCCTTTTTTTGATATCCCTTATTCTATTAACTGCTTTAGAATCCAATGCATTGCATCCTAAACCATATATGGTATCAGTAGGATATATGAACACATCCCCTTCTTTTATACGCTCAATTATGTATTTTGGGTTTATATCCCCAATTTTAATTATTTCAGCCATACATCTTTTAAAGTTCCCATATTTATAATATTTTCTGTTACCACTTAAAGATTACTACATAACCGAAAGATTTATATAGGAGATATATTCTATATACATATTATCACCTCTTTTTCCCCAGCAAGGAAGCTTAGGTTTCCTTGCCAGGGTTTTACAGCTAATAGATGGAAGTCTCGCTTATGTGCTCATTTTTGGTAAATCTAATGACGTTCTCAACAAAATTTTCAATTTTTTGCTCATGGCTGACAATGATAATTTGAGACATATTCAATTCATTAAACAATAACCCCAATTTATCAAGCTGATCATTTGAAAAGCCGTCTGTAGGTTCATCAAGGATAATAAGATCTTTGGTTTTTATTGTTGCCATTAAATTGTTAATGACTTGATTTAAAGAGAGCCTATAAGCAAGGGCTACAGCAGTTTTTTCTCCACCAGAAAGATATTGATAATTAGTTTCATAGCCATTTTGTGTAAATATTGGTGTAAATGATTCATCTAGTTTTACACTTAACTCCTCTTTATCCATTATAAGAAAAAAGCATTTTTCAAATAATTCTTCAAAATCACAATGAACCTTTAGCATAATTTGTTTTTCGATAGAAAGCATAAGATTAGTAAACTCTTCTTCAAGCCAATATTTAATCTTGTTTGTATATTCAAGATGATTTTTTTTAATATTTTTTTTATTTATTTCAAAAATTAATTTTGCCAGATTTTCTTTTAAGCCATCTAGTTTAGTATCTAATTTTGCTTTTTTTATTTTCAGTTCTTCACTTGTATTTTGTAATTCAGCTAATTGTTCTCTTGCATTATGCAATGCTTCATCGATTTTTTCCAAGCTTTCAAGCTTAATTGATAATTCCCCTTTTTTAATTTGACAATTTTTAATCTCTGTTTGAATTTGGAGCTTTTCTTTTTCAAGATTGCCCAATTGCATCTCTAATTCTTTTGCAGTTTTAAGTTTAAATGCAGTCACTTCCAAATGATGTGCCTGCTTTCTGAGTTCTTCAATGTTATTTTTTATGATTTCAATTTTTTCTTTAATTTTTTTTTCTTTTTCTATCTCTTCTGTTATCAAAATTTGTAATTTTTTAATTGAAACTCCTTCCTTTGTAATGATGTTTTCTTTATGCCTCAAGGATACTTCCTGCAGACATAATGGGCAGCTGTCCATTTCATTAATTGTTTTAGTGGTTGTTTCAGAATTAAACATTTTTGTTTTAGCATCTTGAATTTTGTTTCTTGCTTCAATTAATCTTTCTTCAAGAAAATTAAGCATCTTTTTTTTGTCATTAAGTCCATTATTTAGTTTTTCAGTATCAATGTGCAAATTTTCTATTTTTAGCCCATTTAATTTGCAATTGTTAATTATTATTGTTTTTTCAATTTCTTTCTGCCTTTCTATTTTGATTAAAATTTTCTGTTCTAGAAGTGCTAAATCACTTTTCCACTCATTATAATCCCCTATGCTTTTTTCAATGCTTTCAATATCTTGTTGTGCTTCCTTAATTTTTTCTAATATTTTAATTAAAGGCAGTTCCAAGGTGGCAGATTCTGTTTCAATTTTTGATAACTCTTTTTCTTGAGAGGTTTTTGCAATAATTTTTTCATCTAAATCCATGATCATGCCTTGCAGCTCTTTTTGTTTCTCCCTCAATTGATTGGTAATGATTTTTACATTTCTTGCAACCCTTTTATATTTATCAATACCAAATACTTTCCTTAAGGTTTCAAGCCTTTCATCTTCATTGCAGAATAATATCTGCTTCATCGATTCCTGTGGAGTATAAACTGTATACCTATAAATTTGGGATTTGGTTTTTGTAAGAAGTTCTTTTGGATAATTCAAAATATCAATCACAGCATGCTTAAGTTCAATTGCCGTTCCA
This sequence comes from Nanobdellota archaeon, assembly GCA_034718475.1. Lineage (GTDB taxonomy): Archaea > Nanobdellota > Nanobdellia > SCGC-AAA011-G17 > GW2011-AR17 > JAYEMU01. The sequence goes on along the minus strand of JAYEMU010000062.1, from coordinate 8,788 downwards.
TCTTTTTTTATGCCATCAATTATGATATAACCTGCATCTTGCAAAACAGAACTAGCACTCTTTTTTAAGGTGCGGCATATTTCAATTTGTTTACCATCCACTTCAAAAAATAATTTAATTAATCCTTTATTTTCCCCTTTCCTCAATAATGAAGGCCCGGATAAATCACTTCTTCTTAATCCAAACAATGCAAACTCAATTGCTAATAGGACAGATGATTTTCCAGCTCCAATATTGCCAGATAAAAGAACAGCGCCTTTAGGGAAGGCAATCTCTTGATTTATATAACTTCTAATATTTTCAAGCACCACTTTTTTAATTATCATTTTTGATTTTTTTATAATTATTATATATATAAAGATAACCTTTAAATATCTGAAAAAGCAAGAGTTAATATATATGCCTAGAAAAAAGCGCCACGAATATTATCATATTCAATTAGCAATAATTTTTAGTTTAATAATAGCTTTTGCTTATATTACATTATATATTTACTCAGTATCTGATACAGCTGAAACAAATCTTTCTGAAAAACTTTGTATTGAATTAGGCGGCAATTGCCGTACTGAATGTTATGCCAATGAAATCCCCAAGGCCGATTGTGATAAGAATATGTCCTGCTGCATTCAAGTTCATGCTTTAGGTCAGGATGATGAGTTCAATATGGATTTCGCAATTAAGCATAATGACTTAAGTTATTGTAACAAAATTTTAAGCGATGAAATGAAAGCATTTTGCAAATTAAAAGTTTTAGATAAAATTAATATAGGCTTGGCAGGCATATACAATGACATAAGCTATTGTGGGCTTATAAGTGAGAAGTCAAAAGCCATAGAATGCTATTTGAATTTGGCAGTAAAAAATACCAACCCCGAATTTTGCATGAACATTGATTCAAAGTATCAGTATTATAAATGCATAAAGGACATATCTATTAAAAAAGCAGATATTACATTATGCAAAGTTATTATTGAAGATGCCTTGGAAAAAGATAGGTGTATTAAGGATGTGGCACTATCTTCTGGCAAAATATCTTATTGCAGGGAAATGGTGGATATTGATGAATCTGCAAATTGTGTTTTAGAATTAGAATTAGTTAATAAAATCTCTTCCCATATTAAGTGTGTGGAACTAACAGAATCTGAATGCCTGAATGAAGCACGATGCAGGCCCATTTATTTTTACCCAAGTTGTGTTAGCTGCCCTACAAGGGCTTTTGAGATCTGCTTGAACAGAAATGATGGTCTTTGTGAAAATTCTGGAGGGGCATGGAATATTCTTGATGAAGAGTGCAATTGTTATGACAAAGTTTGGTTTAAGGATTTTGGTTGTTTTCATTGTACAATATTTAAGGAACCAGAGAGCATAAAACTTTGTCAACAAAGAATGGCATAATTTATTATCTATTATGGATTATTGCTCCGTCGCCAATGGCATCATAAGCTTTTTAAACTTTTGAATTCATTACTAGAATATGTCTCTTAAGAAACGGTTGCGCAATCTGCAGAGGCTGAGGCAGATAACAAATGCATTAGTAAAGGCCGAGATGGGTCATGTTGTAGAAAGATTAAAGTTAAAAATGCATTTTAGCAAAAAGTATAAAATTCATTCTAAGGTCTTTAAGAAATCATCATTGCCCAGAAGGCTAAGGGAAGCATTTGAAAATCTTGGCGGGGCATTTGTTAAGCTTGGCCAGCTTTTAAGCTTGCGTTATGATTTATTGCCTGTCGAATATTGCGATGAGTTCAGCAAGCTTCAGGATGATGTAAAACCATTCCCTTATTCCTCTGCAAAAAGGGCCATTGAGAAAGAATTAAAGCAGCCTCTCAAGAAAATTTTTAAAGAGTTTGATAAAGAGCCCATTGCTGCTGCTTCAGTGGGCCAGGTCTATAGGGCTAGGCTATTAAATGGAAAAGAAGTGGCTGTAAAAGTTCAAAGGCCAAAAATTGAGGAAGTGTTTGAAACAGATATCAGGCTTTTGTATCATTTAGCAGGGCTTGTGCTAAAGCATTACCCAGAAGTAAAGGATTATGATCCTGTAGGGATAATTCAGGAATTTGAGAAGTATACATCTAAAGAACTGGATTATACTTTAGAAGGGAAAAATATAGAAACTTTTTATAATAATTTTAAGGATGATCCAAAAATTGAGATACCTAGAGTCTATTGGAAATATACAAAAAAAACAGTTTTAGTTATGAGCTTTGTTCATGGTACCAAAATCAATTTAGTTAGGCAATTTTCAAAATTAAAAAGCAGCAGAAGAGTTGTTGTTAAGAATGTAATCGAGGCAGTTACAAAACAGATTTTGGTTTACAAAGTTTTTCATGCAGATCCCCATCCAGGGAACATTTTTTTAATATCAAATAATAAGATAGCTTTTCTAGATTTTGGGATTGTAGGGCGTATAACAGAAGAGATGCTGATCCAGATTGAAAATTTAGTGATAGGATCAGTCAATCATGACCCTGATTTGATAGTCAGGGCTTTTGTGGAGTCGGGTTCGGTTGTTGATGATGTAGATATTAGTGCATTCAAATCTGATTTGGTTGATGCATTAGGTGATTATTATAATACATCATTGCAGCAGATAAATTTTGCCGGTTTCTTTCTTACAATATTCAATCTGGCAAGGAAATATAAAATAAAAGTTCCATTGAATTACACCCTTTTGGGAAAATCTTTCATAACCCTTGAAGGGTTTAGTGCCAAATATTATCCTGAATTTAATTTTGTAGAATTTATGAAGCCAAAAGTTGAGGCATTGCTGAAGAAAAGGTTTGGTCCGCATTATGTTTTTAATGCTTTCAAAAAGACTGCTGAGGATTTTAAGGACATGGTAAAAAATATTCCTTCAGATGTAAACACATTTATCAAGGCAATCAAGCATGGCACAAAAATAAATATTGACATTGATAATAAGGATTTAAGGAAATTTACTGCCGAGATGGACAAGTCATCAAATCGCCTTACTATTGGATTAATAATTGCTGCTTTAATAGTTGCAGCTGCTTTGCTTATGCAGGTCCCTTTGGAGCCATCTATGCATGGTATTCCCCTTATAGTCTGGTTTTTACTAGGTATTGTAGGCCTGTTGGTAATTTTACTTATATTTTCCATTTTCAGCAAAAAAGGAGGTGCTATAGATGGACAAGAGAATTAAAAAAGCCCTAATTATGGGGATTGGACTTGGAGAAATTACTTTGGAGAAATCACAGCAAATCGCAAATAAGCTCTTAAAAAAGGGAGAAGCTTCAGATGCACAGGTGAAAAAATTAGCAATAAGAATGCTAAAGCAAGTCGAGAAAAACGAAAAGAGATTAAAAAATAGGATTAAAGAGGAAAAAAAGAAAGCAATTGCAATAGCCTTAGTGGAATCACAGAAAAAGCTTGGAGAATTAAAAAGCATACTTCACAAATTAGAAGCGCAAACTAAGAGCAGGAAAAAGCCGGTAAAAAAGAAAACTGTAAAAAAGAAAACTGTAAAAAAGAAAAAATAAGGGTCATTTGATTATATCGAGTAAGTGAATAGCAAACTTTAAAGTTTTGCCACAAAGATCATGATTTAAGTCAATAACAGCTTGGTCATTATCTAATTGAGTTACTACTCCTGTCATTTTTCCTTTCAGAGTTTTGATAATTAATTTTACTCCAGGATAAATTTCAATCCCCTGTTTTTCCAATATGCTTCGTGGTATTTTTTTTATATAATTTTCATTGTAAAAACCATAACCCTCAACAGGGGGAATAACCAGTTCTTTGCAGTCTCCAATTTTCATGCCCTTGATTCCTTTGCTCAATCCATAAATTACTTCTCCAGCTCCAACTTTAAATATTAATGGCTCATAAATTCTTGAAGAATCAAATAATTTGTTATCTTTTGCAACTTGACTAATTGAAGTATCATAAACTTTTTTATCAACTTCTAAGGTGTAATCTACTTTGACTCTATCCCCAGTTATGGCGCTATCCATTTTAAAAGAAAAAAAATTAAGGCATTTTTGCCTTATTGAGATCTTTCCAAACCAAGTTAAACATATTATTCATGCTTGAAGCAAAGAAAGGCGTATTTACCCAGATGCCAATATCATATGAAGAATGAACTTCCTTATCGTCCATAAGCATGAACATTAGCTCTTTGTTGTCAACAATGCAGAACCTTGAATTCAGTTTTTTTAAATCTCTTATTTCTGCATATTTTACAAGCTCTTTAAGCACGTGCTTTAAATCTCCAGTCAAAGGTGCTGCAATTTTCACTTTAACGCCTTTTTTCTTAAGCAATTTAAACGTATTTTTTAAAGAATCCCATTTTCTGGCAAGACCTTCAGGGCTGGTAACCAAATTCACTGTTTGTGTTGCACCTTTAAGTAAAGTGTTAAGATGCGTATAAAGGTTTTGCCTTCCCCGCAATGCTCCGGATAAATCAGCAGGCTCAATAAAATCTATTCCTTCTTTATGTAGGATTTTAAGTTCATTGAAAACCTCTCCTTTTTTTATGTCATCAAGTTTTTTGACATAGCCTTCTGCATCTTTTTGTATAAGTACTTTTGTTCTTTCTAAAACTTCGTCAGGTTCAATAGCAAGATATTTTATAGGCTTCCCTAATTTCATAATAATAAAGCCTTTTGTTTCTAAGCTTTCAAGGATGTCATAAGCCCTTGACCTTGGGACTCTTGATATTTCACTTAACTCTCCAGCGGTTGAAACGCCTCTTGAAAGAAGAGCAGTCCAAATCTTTGCCTCATAAAGATTAAGGCTGAAGTATTGGCGAATTTCATTTAAAAAATCTTCTTTAACAATCATTAATTTTCCCTCCGAATAATTTTTTAATGTTACCCATCATTAATTGTAACATAAGTCTTATTCAAATAAAATTGAAACTAATATATAAAGATATCTGTTATTTGTAAGTAGAAAGTCAGGTCAGCTAAGTTTGCATAGATTGAGGCATTACATCTTCAGAGGATACCCTTGAGTATGTAAATTATAGCATTCATGAGATTTTTTCCTAGCAGACTTTCTACTTACTGTTATTTTCCTTTTTGTTGTTGATATAATTTTTTGACTTGTTCAAGAGAGCTTACATCACTTAGGCCTTTTTCCATAGTTCTTAGCCTAATAACTCTTGGAAATCTCAAGGCAAATCCTGAAGAGTAGGATGGGCTTTTTTGAATTTCTTCATAATGCACTTCTACAATAATTCTAGGTTTTACTTTTACTATGCGCCCGGTTTCTTGAATTATGATTGGCTTAAGGGAATTGGTTAATTCAGAAAATGAAACACCCTCTTCTGTCTTTTCTTTAATCCCAGTCCCGACTTTCCCTATTTCTTTAAAATTATCTTGGTCTCTGCAGGCCAAAGTGAAACTGCTTAGCCATCTGGCCCTTTTCCCTTCTCCCCATTCTGCTCCAACAATAACTAAGTCCAATGCTTCAAGTACAGGCTTTATTTTCACTCCATAGCCTACTCTTTTTCCAGGCTTATAGATGCCTTTAATATTTTTTATCATAATCCCCTCATGGCCTTCAGCCAAGGATTTTTTATAAAAATTTTCCATTTTTTTCTTATTAGAAGTTTTTAATTGTCTGATAAGTTCAATTATATATTTTTTATTTTTTATTATGCTTTTTAATTTTTTGAATCTTTCTTCCAAAGGCATATCCAAAAGATTATTGCCATTGATAAGCATGGCATCAAAAACAACTGCTTTTACAGGAAGCTCTTTAATTAACTTTTCAATATCATATTTCCGTTTGATTCTTTTGGAAATCTTCTGAAAAGGTTCAATCCTTTTTGTTTTTGGATTCAATCCGACGATTTCCGCATCAATGATGAAATTTTTAGACCTTACATATTTTTTTATTGCAGAGACCACATCTGGAAATTGTTTTGTTACATCATCAAGCCTCCTGGTGAACAATTTTACTTTATTATCAAATCCATGAATTTGCATTCTAAAGCCATCATATTTTCTTTCCCCTATGGCCGGCGTGCCAACAGTAGAGAATGCATCATCGAAACCCTTTGCTTTTTGGTAAAGCATGACTTTGATTGGATTTCCTGAATTCAATTCTGTGCTTTTTAGGCCATCTAAACCTTTTTCTTTAATATTTTTGGCAATTTCGCCAAAATCGGTTGTCATATCATAAGCATGCTGGACTTTATCAATAAAATAATCGTAAATTTTTCTGGCTAATTTAATATCATTAGGCAGGATTGCATCATATTTTTTCAAATTTTTCAGGACTTCAATTTTATTTGCTTTAAGGATTTTTAGATTTTTAGTCTTTATTGCCTTGAATTTATTTAGGATAATATTCCCGCATGAAATGCATTTATTAATATTTGGATTTATTTTTCCACATTTTTCACATTGGTAAAATACTCCTAAAACTTTAGGCAGGAATGCCCAAACCAGAGAATCCCTTACAGTGCTTGAACCTATGCCAGTCCTCATATCTTCAAGTATAGTCCTTGTGATATATTTTGCTTCTAATGGCGTTGCAGAAGTAAGAAGCCTTGAAGTTGCAGAAATCTTTTTATTTATTACTCCTGAACCTCCCATTTCCACTAAGGATTTTATTATTGCAACAACTTTGTCCACAGTTAATTTTTCAGAATGCAGTGTCATTTGTTTTTTATTTTTAATCAGGGAAAATGCGACTTCTCCTAAATCCCCTGTCCTTTTCCATTCTTTATTCAGTTCATTTTTAGTAGCGCCTGAAGCATTTATTATTGCTTTAGCCATAAGCTTGGAGCTTAACCCCAAAATATGCTTGTCAGAAGCAGAAAAAACTCTGCCTTGAACAAGGTATATTGCATCAGCAATGTCATTTTTTGGGCAATTTTTAAGAAATTGTGAAAAAATAAACGTTTTTTTCAATCGGCTGCTGGAGTCTTCAAGCCTCTTATAAAGTTCTGCTAATAGGCAGTAATCCATGGAAAGATATAAATATCCTTAAGTTTTTAAACCTTGTTGTATGGAATTAAAGGATTCAATTTTAGGACGAAGAAGCATTAGGAGATATAAAACCAAGCCTGTTCCTGTTGAAGTGTTGGGTGATATATTGGATATTGCAAGATTCGCTCCTTCTGCCGGCAATCTTCAGAACTGGCAGTTTGTTATTGTTAAGGATTCAGTAAAGAAAAAGGAAATTGCTTCTGCCTGCCTTGAACAGAATTGGATGATGCAGGCACCAGTTCTTATTGTAATTTGCAATAAATATGAAAAGGTAAAGAAGCTTTATGGAAAGCTTGGAAAGATGTTCAGTATTCAGGATTGTGCTATTGTTGCTGCGAATATTATGCTTTTAGCAAAAGATCACAGTTTGGATACTTGCTGGGTTGGTGCTTTTGATAATGAAGCAATACAAAGGATTCTGGAATTGCCAGATTCTGTTGATCCAGAGATTATTTTGGCATTAGGGTATTCAAATGATGCCAAGCATGATAAACATAAAAGAAAAGAATTAAAGGAATTAGTTTATTTTGAAAAATGGGGCAATAAGGAAGCAGACTTCTCTAAAAAAAGCATTAAAGACAAGCTTAAAAGCTTGCTTAAGAAATAAGATTATCTAAAGGATTCTTAATTTTTGCTAGATTCAGATTTGAAACTTTTGTATATATTTGGGTAGTTTTTAAATCACTATGCCCCAAAAGTTTTTGAATATATCTTATGTCAGTACCTTGTTCAAGAAGATGTGTTGCAAAAGAATGCCTAAGCATATGTGGATGAAGGTTTATCCCTATCTTTTTTCCAGCATTCTTTAAGACCATTTGCACTGATTTGGCACTGTATTTTTCGTTTCTGCCTTCAAGTATATATTCTGTTTTAAATAAGCTTTGGCTGTAATATTTTAATAAATCCAATTTCAAATTTTCAGAAATGATAGTAATCCTATCTTTTTTTCCTTTTCCTTTTCTTACATTAAGGATATTCCTGTCAAAATCAATATCCACCCTTTTGAGATTTATAAGTTCCTGAAGCCTTAAGCCGGTAGAATAAAGAAGTTTGATTATAATTCTATGCTTAAGATTTTTAGTTGAAGAAATCAATTTTTTTATTTTTTCCTTGCTTATGACTTTTGGGAGATTCTTTTCTTTCTTTTTGATAGGCACTTCCTCAGGTGTAAATGGTTTTTTCAGTATTTCTCTGAAAAAAAATCTTATTGCTGCATATTCAAGACGAATTGAATTTGTAGAAAGATTTGATGAAAGGATATAATATTTAATAGAAGAATTATCTATATTAAGCCCACATTTATCAATATAATTAAAATATTTTCGGATGCCATGCAAATAGGCAACTATTGTTTTTTCACTATAACCCTTTAATTTGCATATGTTTTTAATTTCATCTAAATATTTGGTTTTTTTAATAAAATAATCCATATTGGAAGTTCTGTAAATCAAATTTATATATCTAACTCAAAAAAAACCTCTGAATTTCCAATTAAAAGCTCAAATTCAAGTGATTTTATCGGAAATGGCAAATATTATGTCTATAAATAACTAGACATAATAGATGTTGTATCTAATTTTCCCTCTAAGTTTTTATAATATTAATAAAAGTAAAATCAACCCAAAATCGCTAAACCCAAAAGGGAAAACTTTCCTCACTTCGTTCGGAGATACAACAAGGGTTAAAAGGTTCCGACCTAAAGGTCTCCACCCAAATTGTGTTTTCATCTCTGTTCGCTTCGCTCACGAGGAAAACTCAACTTCTTTTAACCCCGATGTTATGTCTAATTCAGAATTCGGGCTAAAAGATAGAAACCGAAAGATTTA
>JAYEMU010000061.1:0-3276 GCA_034718475.1 Nanobdellota archaeon | reverse complement strand
TTTATTTGGAACGGTAGTAGTGGTTCTGGAGCCTTGGATATGGCTGGTGTGAATGTTGCAGTCGATGTGTTCTTTGAAGATGTAGATGATAGCAAACATTTTAAATGGTGGGGATCCTATAATGGTTCACAGCCAATTTTGGAAGTCAACTATAAGGACACAAAGAGCAGTGATATTAAGTTAGCATTGGTTGGAACACCTAATGGAACAGGTGCTTGTGCTGGTGTAGATGTAAACTTAACTTGGGACATTCAAGGCAAGCAAACAGCAGACTGCCCAGATGGTACTGATGATTTAGAGACCTTTTGGAGATTAAAGGCTAATGTAATAAATAGTTTGGGTATAACTGCTGATACAGGTGAAGCAACTGATACTGTTTGGGGTGCACTTGATAAGACCATAGGCACCAAGGATGAAGACCTTAGAACACACTATGGTGTTATCATAAAAGATCCTGACAGCAATGGCGACAGTGATACTGTACAGTTGAAGATACCAAGCGACCAAGTCTTTGCAAATGTTGTGCTTAAAGGTACTGCAACCTCTGTAACCAGCAGCGGAACAGCATATGTGCCTGCTGAAGTAACACCTAAGACAATGTTGTCTAGTGAAGTGTCAGATCCAACTGCCTACAACTTGATAATTGTTGGTGGTCCATGCGCTAACCCATTGGCTGAAACTGTTTTTGGTATTGCTTGTGCCGATTGGTCATACGCTGAAGGCGAGTCTTTGGTTAAGATGGTTGACAATGGCGAGAAAGTAGCTATGCTTGTAGCAGGTACAACTGCACTTGATACAAGGAGAGCATGCAAGGCTGTTGGTAACTATGATGAGCATTCATTGACAGGTTCTGAAGTACTTGTTAAAGGTACAACCCTTTCAGACATAACTGTTGAAAGTGCTTAAAACCACAACTTTTTTTTCTTTTTTTTCTTTAAATTTTTCTTGAAAGATTCTATAAACTTGGTAGTTAGAGAATGAAAAGTTTATAAATAAATTATTGTTCCAATCAATAACAAAAATCATAACTTTTTTTCTAAAGATCCAAGGTCAAAACAATAAACTTTTTTTCCTTTATGAACCCTAATTTTCTTAGAAAAAGATTTGGCAAAAATTGCAAAGTATTCTATTCTCTTGGCATTATGCCATTTTACAAACTTGCTTTTCTTATCAAGTTCTTGGACTAATCTTTTTGCATTCACATCCTTTTTCCATTTGCATTCAGCGAAAAGAATTTCTTTGCTCTGTCCATTCAAAGCAATCAAATCAATTTCTTCATCCTTATGCCACCAAGTCCCTACCCCCATGCCAATTTTGTCCATACCAATATCCAAACTTCTTATAATCTTTTTGCAGAAATCCTCAAAAATATGTCCCATATAGGAAGGATTATCTTTTTTTATAATTTTTAATAAGCTGTCAGCATTTTCCTCTATTTCGGTTTGATAAGGATAAACATATGTCAGCCAGAATCTGAAATAATTATCCTTTAATCTGTAATGATATCTCTTTTCTTTGGGGGGAGCAGTTATAGGTTTTAATTTTTTTATTAGCTTAAGGCCAACTAATACGGATAAATATTTATTGATATTGGTTATGTCCACCATTGATTTTGCAGCAATTTCTGAACTTCTGGTAGCACCTCCAATTATGGCCTTAATTATATTAAAATATACATTAATTTCTCTTAATTCCTCTTTCAGTAGAAAATTTGCTTCTTGATTCAATATGTTTGCCTTATTAAGAAAGGTGTTTTTAATATTGCCAAAAAAATCCATTGAATCATTCAATTCCTTTAAATAGAATGGAATGGTGCCGACACATCCGTAAACCTTAATTAAGTCTTCTATTTTATATCTCGGTAAAAATTTTTGCAAATATTTTATTTTCATTGGCTCTATCTTCAATTGTCCTGTTCTTCTTCCATATAATGGGCTGTTTATGCTCAGTACCATTTCTTCCATTATGCTCATATAAGAACCACAAAGTATCAAAAAAATATTTTCCCTCTGAAGCAATTCATCCCAAATATATTGGAATTCAGAAAGTATTTTTTCATCTTTAGCAATCCAATAAGGGAATTCATCAATAATTATGATGAACTTTTTTTTGAGATTTGTTTTAGTTAGGATATTCCTGAATAAATCTTCAAAATTATTATTTTCTCCCAAATGGATATTAAACTTTTCAGAAATTTTTTTTTGAAATTCTTTTAATTCAATGTTAAGATTTTGTTTCTTTGCCAAAAAATAAAAATGGGGCATTTTTTTTGTGAATTTTTTAATCAACTCTGTTTTGCCCACCCTTCTCCTACCGTAAATTACAAAGAATTCCGATTTCTTTGAATAGTATGCCTGTTTCAAAGCATTTATTTCAAATTTACGATTGATAAATTTTAGTAACATAATACTAGTATTATGATACTATTATTTAAACCTTTTGCTTGCTTGTAAGTAGAAAGTTAGGTCAGCTAAGTTTGCATAGATTGAGGCATTACATCTTCAGAGGATACCCTTGAGTATGTAAATTATAGCATTCATGAAATTTTTTCCTAGCAGACTTTCTACTTACGCTTGCTTGGGACACAAAATAGTTGTCTTGATTTGAAATGAATTCTGGCTAGAGTTTCTGAAAATCATTTATAAATAGATTAAGAAAACCAATTTTAATAAAGAATTAGTTGCAAAAATTCCCAAAGCCAAACTGACTTGATATAGATTTTAAGATTTTTGAGATAATTGAATTAGCCAAAAGGCTAGCAAAACTGCTCAAAAAATATAAAGAAAAAAGTTTAACAAAAATAAAACTTCTAAATTGCCCTAAAATGTACACTCTAAACCTATAAAATACAGAATCCACCTTAAAGAGAGTTCAATCTACTGGGCTTATAGAAACATTTATATTATTTCAAGTATTTTATTTTTACAATGAAAAGAGGGGCTGCTTTAATTTTAATTATGTTTTTTTGCTTAAGCTTCACGGCTTATGCTTATGAAGGCATTAAAGGGGATTGCCCAGAAGGCGGCGAGCTTGATTGCTTTAGTTCAAATCAATGCAGAGAAACTGTCTCTTGTACTTTGGGACATTATTGCGAGAAGTATGTGTTTGGTGAAGCCACAATGTGCCAATATCCCGGCTATCCTGGTGCTATTGGAGATCCTGCGTTTAATGGATTATTTTGTAGTGCTGCAAAAGGCACTTGGACAGCATTTGATACTATTTCTGGTTGTGTTTTTGGAGATGATTCATATTCAGGGATATGCGATGAGGGCTGTG
>JAYEMU010000060.1:0-3293 GCA_034718475.1 Nanobdellota archaeon | reverse complement strand
TACATTTAATCAAAACATATTTAAATCTATAACAATTTAAAAAAATCTATGTTATTAAGCGATAAAGAGCAGAAAAAACTCTTCAAGATTAAAGCACAGAAAAATCCTGACCAAAATTATCCAATCCTGACACTTAAGGAACTTGGCTTTCAAAGAAAACAATGCAAAAAATGCAAAACATATTTCTGGACAGTAAATCCTGAACAGGAGACTTGCGGCGACAGCATCTGCTCTGGCGGCTACAAGTTCATTGGGAATAGCCCTGCCAAGAAAAAAATGGATTATATCGCCTCTTGGAAAGAGTTTTCAAGAATCTTCAAAAGAATGGGTTATACTCCCATAAAAAGATATCCTGTTGTTGCCAGGTGGAATCCAACAATGGAATATACAATTGCATCTATTGCTTCGTTCCAGCCTTATGTTGTTACAGGAGAGGCTAAGCCCCCGGCAAATCCGTTGGTCATCCCCCAATTCTGCCTAAGGTTTAATGATGTGGACAATGTAGGGATTACAGGTTCGCATTATACAGGATTTATAATGATAGGGCAGCATGCTTTCATGACCCCTGAAGAATATGATATTAATAAATATTTGAGAGAGATACATACCTGGCTGAAGGATGGATTGGGACTGCCTAATAAAGAGATAACTTTTCATGAAGATGCCTGGGCTGGAGGCGGAAATTTCGGGCCAAGCATGGAATTTTTTTCAAGAGGCCTTGAATTGGGGAACCAGGTTTATATGCAATATGAACAATTGCCAAAAGGGAATTACAAAGAGCTAAACATCAAAGTCCTTGATATGGGCATGGGGCATGAAAGGAATGCGTGGTTTACAAGCGGGGAAGCTACCAGCTATGAATCCACATTTCCAACAGTTGTAAAAAAGCTCCATAAAATGACTGGCGTGGAATATGACAAGAATCTAATGAACAAATTTGCGCCTTATGCTGCATTGCTGAATGTTGATGAAATTGACAATGTGAACCAGATGTGGAAAACTATAAGCAAAAAAATTGATGTTGGCGTTGCAGTGCTTCAGAAAAATATTATTGAGCTTGCAGCATTGTATTCAATTGCAGACCATACGCGGAGTTTGCTATTTTCACTTGCAGACGGGGCATTGCCTTCAAATGTTGGCGGCTCATATAACTTAAGGATGATTCTAAGGAGGGCATTGAGCTTTATTGACAAATATGGGTGGAATATTGATATTAATGATGTCTGCAAAGAGCATGCACGCTATCTAAAGCCACTTTTCCCAGAACTTCTAAAAAATTTAGACGGTGTCCAAAATATACTTGAAGTTGAAAAAGCCAAATATGAAAATACCAAGCAGAAATCACAAAATATTGTTGCAAGAATAATAAAAAAAGATATATCCAGTGAAAAGCTTGTTGAGCTTTATGACAGCAAGGGGATAACCCCGGAAATAATAAGGGATGAAGCTTCCAAGTACGGAAAAAATATTAAAATCCCTGATAATTTTTATGCCAAAGTCGCTGAAAGGCATGAAAAAAAGGAACAGGTGGCTGCAACCCGCAAGGATCTTGGAATAAATCTAAAAGACGTTCCTGAAACAAATGCAAAATATTTTGACGATTACCTCAAAACAAAATTCAAAGCAAAAGCCCTAAAAATAGACGGCAAATATTTGATACTTGATGAAACTTATTTTTATCCCACGTCCGGCGGGCAGATGCATGATACAGGGAGCATCCAAAAAACTAAAGTTGTGGATGTTGTTAAAATCGGGAATATTATTGTGCATGTCATGGAAAAGGAAATAGACCAAGCAGTTGCCGGCCATAAAGTTAATTGTGAAATTGATATTGAAAGAAGAGAACAGCTTGCACAGCACCATACTTCAACGCACATTGTAAACGCAGCGGCAAAAAGGGTTTTGGGGAAGCATATAAATCAGGCTGGAGCAAAAAAAACTAAAGAAAAGGCGCATATTGACCTTACACATTACAAGGCGATAAACAATGAAGAGCTTGAAAAGATTGAAGATGAAGCAAACAAGATTGTGCGTGAAGCAATCCCTATAAGGTGCAGTTTTATGCCAAGGGATGAAGCTGAAAAAAGATATGGCATGGGCATCTATCAGGGCGGGGCAGTTCCAGGGCAAAGGCTTAGGATTGTTGAAATCCCAGAGGTTGATGTTGAGTGCTGTGCTGGAACGCATCTTAAAAATACTAAAGAGGCAGGCGAAATAAAATTATTGAAATCTACCAAAGTTAGTGATGCTGTTGTGAGAATCACCTTTGTCGCCGGCAAGGCATCCAAAAAAGAAGAGAAAAAAGAACACGAGATACTAGAAGAAACTGCCAAAATCCTTAAAGTCAGGCTTAATGAAGTATTTTCAAGGGCAGAAGAACTTTTTACCAAATGGAAAAAAGCAAGAAAGGCCTTCAAGAAAGGAAAATATCTTGAGATTAACCAATTAAAGCTGAGTTCAAGAGTTGCAGAAAAAATCAGTGATGAAGAACTGCTTAAAAAAACTGCAGAAATATTTAGCACACAGCCTGAACATGTGCCAAAAACTGCTGCGAGATTCCTTGAAGAATTAAAAAAATATAGGGATGAAATCTCTAAAAAATTATAGCGATATATTTATAAATTAATAAACCATAAGATAATTTATGGCTGTAAGAAAAAAAAAGAAATATTATAAACAAAAAAAACGTACAAAAAAGATAAGCCTAAGGTCTGCCATCAAAAATAGAATTGCCAGGGAAGAAGTCCTTTTATCTATCATATGGGTCGCAGTTTTGGTGATGAGCGGGATTATTCTAGAAGGGACAGCTTATGCAACCTATGTGCTTGTATTGATTCTTGTCGGAATGATTGGAAGCTTGATTGTTGTCAATTACAATAAGTAGGCTAATCATCCAAGGCTCCCAGAGCCGGATTCATATAGACGTATTTTTCAGGGCACAATAATTTTGCCTTTTCATTTATTATTGCTGGAAGAGTTTTTTTATCCACCTTTGAACCTATCTCAACAAGCCGGTCTATTGTTAGGTTATATTGTTTTAAAAGGCTTCCATGAGATGCGCCACATAAAATTTGAGTCTGTATATCATAATAATTATTTATATCCTGGGCAGAGACTGAACCATATTTTATTTCAGGTATTTCCTTTTCTTCAACAATATGATTGTTCTTTATTATCTGATTATGATTTTTCAAAGCTGCTGGAAGCTTTGCAATTGTGCAGGAAGATACGAGAAATAAAATTAGCAATAAGAAAATATATTTTTTCATGGTTCCTAATAGCCTCTTCAATCT
>JAYEMU010000059.1:0-13530 GCA_034718475.1 Nanobdellota archaeon | reverse complement strand
CTCCTCAGTTTTAGAAGTTTTCTTTTTTAGTTCTTTCTTTTCTCCCTTTACTTTCTTTACTTTCTTTACTTTCTTTACTTCTTTTGCTTCTTCCTTTTCTTCCTTTACTTCTTCCTTTACTTCTTTCGCTTCTTTCTTCTCATCAGTTTTAGAAGTTTTCTTTTTTAGTTCTTTCGAAGATGGTTTTTCTTCTTCATTTACCTCTTCTATTTTTATAGATGGCTCTTCTACCTTAATAATCTCAATTTTATCAGGAAGTTTTGTATCAGGAAGCAAAATCTTTACTTTAATTCCAATTGAACCTGAACGCAAATTAGCAATAGACTGGCCTTTTATAACATAATTCATTGAAATGTCCCCTGACTTCTTCAAATAACCAGCATAAAAACGCCAACTCTTTGCCCTGCTGCTTGGCACCCCTCTGCCGCTAATTACTATCTCTGCCCCCATTGCACCAGCATCCATTATTCTTTGAAGTGCCCTGTACCCTGTAGCCTTGAACCTTTTCGGACCGAACCTTTCCATAGTACTTACAATTTGTTCAGCCATATTCTGAGCATCTAAAAAAGGACTATCTATTTCTGCAACTTCCATCTGCGGATTTTCCATTTTAAACTTTGACTTAAGCTGCTGAGTTAACCGCTTAATATTTTCACCTTTCTTTCCTACAACCAATCCTGGCCTGGAAGTGTAAACTATAATCTTTTCACCTAAAGGAGTTTTCTTTATGATTATTTTACTGTACTTGCCTTTGCCTAACTGCTTCGACATGAAATCCATCACTAAAAGTTCTCTCATGTTTGACTCAATAAATTTTCTTTCAATCATTTTTCTTAACCGATTCCTTATTGTTTTCTTTTTTTATTTTTTGGGGTGCAATTTTCTGCTCTTTACTGGATGAAGCACTTTTTTCATTTTCCTTTGAAGCTGAAACTTCTTTTTTTGGAGCAACTTTCTTTGCCTGCTCTTTTTCTTCAAGCACAATCTCAATGTTTGTCCTTTTCATCCTTCTTCTTCTTTGCCGGCCAGAACGCCATTGCGAAGAGCCTTTATTTATAACCAACAGCTTAATATATAATTCTTCCTCATTCAATCCTTTATTAATAGCATTCATCTCTGCTGATTTCAAAAGCTTTAATATTTCTACTGAAGCCTTATTAGGATATCTGCCAGCAGCAATTCTTCCTTTTTTATGACCCCTATCCCTATTGAACCTTTTCATAGGGACTGCTATCTTTTTAGCGATTATTCCTTCAAGTAATCTTTTTACCAGACTAACAGGTTTGCCCCTAATTAGATTAGCTATTTCAATACTAAACTTGGTTGAGATGGTAATATCCTTTCCAAGCGCCTTTGCTGTGTGTTCTTTATCCATTTTATTTAACTGATACTGCTGAGCTTGACCTTGTAGCCCCAACTCCTGGCTGGTTATGTGCTACTTTGGATCTTGTCAGTGCAAATTCCCCCAAATAATGGCCCAACATTTCTGGTATTATAGTTACAGGACTAAATGTTTTGCCATTGTAAATATAAATTGTTAATCCCAAAAAATCTGGAATAATAATCATATTCCTGCAATGGGTCCTTACTGGCTTTTTTCTTTTGCCTTCCTTAAACCTCTTTATTTGATTCAATAATTTTTTTTGTGGTTCTGAAAAACCTCTTTTTAATGAACGTCTTTGCCTAGTGGGCAAAAGATTTAAAAAATCCTTAAAATCAATTTTTGCCAAATCTTCCTTATTTTTTCCACGATATGTAAATTCTTTTTTTGCCATTTTTATCTCCTCTTGCCAGTTCTCCTAGCTTTAATCAAACCAACATTTCTACCAGGGGGCGCCCACCTTGGAGCTGTTTTAGGCTTGCCAACATGCCTTCCCCTTCCTGAACCAAATGGATGATCAACAGAATTCATTGCAACTGCTGATGTTTTAGGATAAAGCTTATTTCTTGCCCTCATTGCATGCATCTTCTTGCCTGCTTTCAAAAAAGGCTTTTCTTTTCTGCCTCCGCCAGCAATTACGCCAATTGTAGCCCGGCAAGAATGTTTTAATACTGTATTTTTTTTTGAAGGCAATAAGATTGTAACCTTATCATTGGTCTTAGAAACTACTTTTGCAAATCCTCCAGAAGCCCTTACTAACTTGCCACCATCCCCAGGTTTGGTTTCTATGTTATATACTAAAGTCCCTTCAGGGATATTCTTTAAGGGCAAAGTATTACCAGTCTGAACTGGCGCTGAAACACCTGAAGCCACAATGTCATCAACCTTAACATTTTCAGGCGCACTCATAAGTATCTCTTCCTTATTCTCATATTTAATTGCAGCCAAAGGAGCATTATGCCCAGGACAATGAATCAAATCAACAATTTTACCATAAGTCACTCCGGCTGTTTCCTTATCATCATACTTTCTATGCTTAATCCTGCCCTTATACCTATGGCTGGGAGCCTTATAGGTATTTGTGCCCCTTCCACGCCTTTGTGTAATTAACCTTTTTCCCATTTTATAACATTCCCAACTGGGTCGCTACATCCCTTGCTGGAGTTTCCATCGCTAAAGTAATATATGCCTTTTTCTTGCCACTTGGCAAAATCAAAGTATTAACTTTTTTTACTTTAACCTTAAACATGCTCTCAACAGCCAGCTTTATTTCTCTTTTTGTAGATTTCAAAGCAACAATGAATACTAATTTATTTTCCATCTCCATCAATCTTACTGCTTTTTCTGTTGACAATGGATATTTTATTATATCCTTCATTTTTTAGTCTCCAAAAAAAGCTTTTCTTTTGCAAGCCTTTCTATTGCACTTTGACTCCAAATAGTAATACGCCTTGTGTCTGCTCCAGGTGCCAGCAGTTCTGCATTCAAAGAATCTACAACTGCGATATCTGTACCATTAATGTTAAAAGCTGATTTCATCAGAGGGCATTTCTTTGATACAACAAATAGCGGACCTTTTTTCCTTCTATATTTTCTTCCCCGCATCTTGCCTTTGCCGGCCCTTACTTTTTTCTCTTTTAAACGCTTAATCTCATTTTCCAACCCCAAAGTCTTTAAAAATTTTTCAACATTCTTTGTTTTTTCAACACTTTCGAGCTTAGGCTCAATAATTAAACTTTTAGAATTATAAAATACTGCTGAAATTGCAGACCTTATTGCTTTCCTTCTTTCTTTAACATTAATTTTCTGGCCCCAATTTTTTTCTGCTTTTGGAGGATGAGCCCTTCTTCCACCTACAGTGCCTGGTGCAAATGCACCAACCCAATTGAATTGCACACCGCTTCTTGAAAGAATCTTTCTAGGCACTCTTGAAATGCCATGGCCATAAGCCCCCCTGTATTTTTTTCTTCTCCTTGAAATCTTGGAAGAGGATCTTTTCCCAGCTTCAGGATTAGCGCCATATTTCTGCCTTCTATGCGAAAATATCGCCAAAACCGCCCTCTTAATAAGATTTGGCCGATATTCTTCCTCAAACTGACTAGGCAAATCAATGCTTTTCAGCTTCTTTCCTTCCAAACTTAAAACATCTGCTTTCATTTTAACCTTGTTTTGATGATAAACTTAAATATTTTATCTCTGCCAGCTTTGGCTTGAATTTTGCAGGCGTCCTTATTGCATCTGCAAGCACAATCAATCTTTTTACATTGCCAGGGATTGAACCTTTTATTAATACATAATTATTTTTGATAAAACCATAATGCAAAAAACCGCCATTAGGGTTTATTTCTTCTGGCTTTACACCCATTTTGATATTAAGCTTATTAAATTCTGTTCTTTGATGATAGCCCATCTTTCCAGGCTGGGCCACTGTATACTGTACTTTTTTAGGTGTCCATGAACCTAAATTGCCTATCCCCCTTATCTTTTTTTCTGATTTATGCTGCAATCTTTTTACACCAAACCTCTTGATTGCCCCTTGGAAGCCCTTGCCCTTGGTAACAGAATGAATATCAACAAGATTGCCTTCCTTTAATACATCAGAAACTTGGATATCACTATCAAAAAGCTTTTTTGCAAAATCTAATTTTTCATTTAAATCCTTGCCGCCAATACCAACTTCCATAATCTCCGGCTTTTTCTTTTCAAGCCCTGTAAGCCTCGGCTGGGTATAAACAACTATCTTAATGTCATCAAAGTCTTCTGGAATAATACCATCCTTTTTAGATGGCTTGATTTTTCTTGACAATTCCTTATTGTATTTTTTGGCAAATAACTCTCCATTGATTTTCATGCCATCTTCTGAATTTTTGTAAAATCTTATAGAATAAACTTTTAATGGGGGGCATTCCACAACTGTTACTGGAACAACAATGTCTGATTTTGACTTTGGATTATTATCCTTGATTAATATATGGGTCATGCCAGCCTTATATCCAGGAAAACCCATCAACTTTAATTCTCCAGAATGTTTCCAAGAGCTTACTCTAGCATAAGATCTCTTGGCCCTTTTTCTTGGCCAAAATTGCATACTTCCCCTATGGGGATGATGTTTTCTATTTGCTCCGCCCATTGTATAAATCCTTTTTAGGAACCATCGAAATACTTCCTTATGAAGCAGCAAATCTTAAGACGTCAGATTTGCGGTCGCCTATAAGAATAAATAAGACATACTTATTTTCTTATTAAATGAGCCATGTTCATGCACTCATTTGATTAAGTTTATTTTGAGAAGAATTGTTCTCTTTATAAACATTTCGGTCTATGAATTTTAATATCCACATTCGACACTTTTTTATGAAAAGTTTTATAAATAGTACACTAAACAACTAAAAAATGCTTCAACAAAATATATTAATTAGGCAAACTCTTGAGAAAAAATTTCTGGAAGATATAATAAAAAAAAATAGGAACATAATTCAAAAAAAAGATTGCACCGAACTAAATTTAATTCCAGCAATATGCTTATTCTCTTACAAAAAAAAAGGGATATTGCTAACTGTAAATTATATGTTTGAAGGTTTTCTAGATGATGAAGAGCCTGCAATAATAAGCAAGCCTTATTATTATTTTAGGATAAATGAATTAGCCAAGGATTATTATGAATGGATTAGCGAATTAAAAAAAAGATTTTCAGCTTTTGAAGTAAATCCTTTAATCTATACTTACGTTGGGAAATTACACAAGCATAATATTAAGGATAAAGATTTAATAAATCAAAGAGGGCTTACACCTAAAGAAATAAATAAATTCAAAAGATTGTACGAAATTAACGTGACTAAACATGTAGAAAATTAATGCAAAAAACTTATAAACAAAATAGTTTTATTTCTTTTCTTAAGCGCGAGTAGTTTAGTGGTTATAATTCGGCGTTGCCAACGCCGGGACCCGGGTTCGAGTCCCGGCTCGCGCAGTCCTATTCTAAGTCAATGCGTCATACACCCTGTTTATAAAGGAGCTTTATTATGATTCTATGTTTCAAGTTTTTTGTTAAGTTAATTAATTGTTTTATTTTTTCTTTGCTTATTACTTTTGGCAGAGTTTTTTCTTTCTTTTTTATTGGAACTTCTTCAGTAGTGAATGATTTTTTTAGTGCTTCTCTAAAAAAGAATCTTATAGCCGCATATTCTAAGCGAATAGTATTTGTGGAAAGGTTTAATGAAAGGAGATAATATTTAACAGAAGAATTATCTATATTAAGCCTGCATTTATCAATAAACTTAAAATATTTTTTTATGCTATTTTTATAAGCAATTATTGTTTTTTCACTATAGCCCTTTAATTTGCATATTTTTTCAATTTCTCTTAGATGTTTAGATCTTTTATTTGAATAATCCATATTGGAATTTTTGTAATTCTGATTTATATGCTTAACCCTAAAAAATTCTAAAAATTTTTTAAAAAGCCTTAAATTTGATTGATTTTATCGGAAATGTAAAGATTAAGTATATTTATTTATAGACCTAATAGATGTTGCTTGGCTTCGCCCAAATTTTAATTTTTCTTTCTTTTCCCACCCAAGATAGTGAGAGATTGCCCGCAGTCCTACGGACAGATAGCTGAAACTTCGTTTCAGAGAAAAACTTCTTTTATCCGACCAACAAGAAAACCAACAAAATGCTTCGCACTTTGTATAACCAAGGATAAAAGATTCGCTTCGCTCTCCCAAATTTTTCTATTTATATGGGAGTTCCTAATCCTTCGGATATATAGTTGGCTTCGCCGAAAGATATTTATGTTAAGAAAGAATTTATTTCTTATGGGAATTTGTGCATTATGTGGAGAAGATAAAGAACTTTGTAAAAGTCACTTTATCCCAAAATTTGTTTTTGACTGGATAAAGAAAACTTCAGCTACAGGTTATTTAAGACAAGCAATAAATATTGATAAGAGATTACAAGATGGAACAAAAGAAAAGTTTTTGTGTAGTGATTGTGAAATTTTATTTTCAAAATATGAGAAATATTTTGCAGAAAATATTTTTTACCCATATGTAAATAAAAATAAAACATCTTTTGAGTATAATAAAAATTTACAGAAATTTATTATATCTATAACTTGGAGATTAATAAAAAAAGATTTAGAAGGATTCAAAAAGTTTCAACCAGAGATGTTTGAATATGTAAAAAAGGCAGAGAAACATTGGAGAAAAATTCTCATAGAAAATAAAATTGATGAAAAATATGAACATCATTTACTTTTTTTAGATTATATTGAAGATAGCACAGAAGAGTTACCAAACAAATTTCAATGGTACATAATGAGGGGAGTGGATGGAACAATTGCTTCAAGTAAGCAAGAAGCATATTTATTTATTAAATTTCCCTCTATGTGGTTTGTAAGCGCTATTTTTCCAAAATCAATTAAATCTTATTGGGAAAACACAATTATAGAAGAAAATGGAAAAATTGGGAATAAACCCCAGATATCAAAACATCCAGGATTTTCAGATTTTTTAGTTAGCCGTGTTGAAGAAATGAACAAAAATAAACTTTCTGAAAAACAAAGTAAAAAAATAGGAGAAACTATGTTAAAAAATTTAGAGAAGGTAAGGAATTCAAAATCTTTTGAAGTTTGGCTTGAGGAAGAAAAAAGGAAAAATCAAAGTTAAATTTATAAATATGTTTATTTTACTTAAATCATGAACAAAAAACAATTATGGGTGTTAAGTGGGGGATTTTATTTATTAGGTATGCTTTTTGCAACTCTTAGTACGCAATGGAAAGGATATTGCGATATTGATGGAGAAGTTGCCATGCATTTGATTGTGGCGTGTATTAGGGGGCATAGTTTTGCAGCCTTTCCTTATTTACTTTTTGGACTAGGGATAATTTTCTCAATAGTAGCTTCATTAGAATCTAATAAAAAATAAATCTAAATTCTTCTTTTAGAAAAAGAAGGCAAAAAGGAACTCCCCATTTTCTTTTTAGAAAAAAGAAACAAAAAGCGGGCTTATCTCTCTAATACATTAGTCGTCCCACCGTCCTCCCCCAACCTGAAAAGAAAAATTAAAACTCTGCGAAATTATTTCATAATTTCTTGCCACGCCTTGCAGGCTCTCGGCTGTCGCCTCGGGTCAAGCAACAACAGTTATGAGGAAATTCCCTGCGACAATTTCCCAAATTAATTTTACGAGGTCACTAAAGTTCCGCTCTGTAAAATTAACTTCTCATAACCAAATGTTATACGCAATTAAATTTTCACTAGTCTAAATCTCATTCTTCTTTTAGAAAAAGAAGCAAAAGAGGGGGAGTCCAGGTGCTACGCACATATTGCCTTTTACTTCGTAAAAGAAATTAATATGTAAGAACAATTATATTCATTTTCCTCTCAACGCAGTTAAAGGAATAAATCTTTTAATGCCAAGATTATTTTTTCATTCTCAATTTTTGAAGTTTCTATAACAGTATTACCAAAATTTTTATCAGTATAATTTTGACCCATAAAACGTTTATCGGTATTATATCTTGGAATTATGTGAATATGTAAATGATTAACTGCATTACCACATTGTAAATAATTATATAAATTTGGGTGAAAATTTTCATCAATAACATTTTCGTAAATTAGCATAATTTCTTTCATTTCTTTTAATTCCTCAATATCTAAAGACGAAAATCTGATCTTATGTTGATTTAAAACCAAAATAAAAGTCCCTAAAGTGTGTTGTTCTCTACTTACCATTAAACTCCAGTGTTTAAAATGTTTTACCATACCTGAATAAGATATTTTATTTTTAACTAAATTACACATAATACAATCATCCATTTTTATACCTCCATAAATTTACATTATGAATATCGGGCAACATATACGAATTTACAATAACATCTTTTAAACCAGATAAAGGTGTTTCCAAAGTATCAATTTTATCTGAATATTCTAATATAAAATCTAATTCATTTTCGGCAATAGATGATGTTGTAAAATAAACAACATCAGCATTATCATCAGCAATTTGTTTCATAGCAGAATAAAAATTAACATTAAAACCACCCAAATTTAAAATTGCCGATTCAAGTCCACTTTCAACAGATTTGTTATTATCTCTTATAGAAATATTAAAGTAAGGAGGATTAGCAACTATGATCATCGGTTTTTCAATATATAAATCCTCAATACTACCAGAGCTTGCATCTATACCATTTAAAATAGCAGTTTGATTTGATTTTTTAATAGCGTCTGGATTAATGTCACATAAATAAGTATGCTTAAAAGACATAATTTTTGATAATCCCACACCTATTATTCCCGAACCTGTTCCCATATCAAATAAAGAATATTTTCTAGTATCAGTATTAGATAATTTTAAATCGGTTTCAATTCCTCTTATTAAAAATAAAGAATCTAGAGATGGAGGCCAAACTGGCTCAGACTCACTCCAAGAAACTTTAAAATTACGATATTTTAAACTGTTTTTTGCATGTCCAGGATTAATATTTTTACTTAACAAAAATTTAGTAACATATCCATATAATACTTCAGGATTAATTATTTCTGTTGTATACATTGTATTTTTAATTTGAATAGCTAAAGATAGTTTATTTTCATCACCATAATGTATGTTTACTAAAACATCATCTGATAAATTAATTACCTTTTCTTCATTAAATTTGATTAAATCAGGTCTCATAATAATAAACTCCATTTTTTTGTTTTACATTTCCTTGTTGCATAGAAATATCTAAGAAAAAGGGGACTTCTGATTGCAAATAGTCTCTAACTGATTTCTCATCAGAATAACCCATATAATCTCTTCCGACACGACCGTTTTTTTTAATCATCCTATCAACAAATTTATCTAAAGTTAAACCATCTCCTTCCATATTAAAAACAACTTCAATCATTTTTTTCCAGCCTTCAAAACGATATTTTTCATAAGATGTTTTCTCTCCACTTACAAATAATGATTTATTAGTTATAGTGTTTAATAAAATTCTCTGCATTAATTCATCAGATGATAAGTATTCAGGACTCAACTCTAAAAAAGGTACTTGATATATTCCATTTTCCATATGAAACCCCTTACCTTCAACTGCATCATCCATCATTTCAAAGGAACAAATTAATTTTTTATCATATGGAACTTCTTCATCAATTGTAAGATCATATTTATTATGAAAATCAACAATAAAATCTTTTAAAGGAGGAATTAATTTTTTTTTATCTGCATTAGAAATTGTTACAATATCTAGATCTGAATTTTCTGTTGCATATTCAGTTGCATAAGAACCATAAATATATGTGAATTGATGTATGTCTTCAAAATAAAATTCTTTCAATTCATTTATCCTTTCTTCAATTGCAAAATTCATTCTCAATTTTCTCCAATTCTAACTTGGAAACTTTTCTAAGTACATTAATAAAATCTTTAAATTTGCTTTCATCAAGTATAGGATTACTAACCATAATTCTCATCATATTAATTTCATAATCTTGATTGAACTTCAACTTATTACTTGCATCTTTAAGTGGAAAACAATGAACAAAATAATCATATTTCTCAAATAATGTTTCTCGAATATTTTTATTTAACTTATTAATTAATTCTAAATTTCCATAGAAATCCTCATTATTTTTCATTTTTATTAAATATTTTCTAGGAAGATAAACAAAAGTAACACTATTTATTACAACATCATTCATTAATATAAAGTCATCAACATTAGCAATCATTTTTTGAATCTGTTTTGCAAAATCAGTTCTATGATCAATTTGTTGGGAAATTTTTTCTAATCCCATATTCTTAAATAAAAACCATAATTTTAAACCATGAAATCCCCAACTCCCTATGAAAGGGGAAATCTGTCCTAAAGAAAACGGTTCATTTGTAATTAGATCACTAGCACCAGAAATTAATTTAAATTCCTCGGGATTTTTTAATAAAACATAAGATAAATTATAAGGAAGCCAAAATATTTTATGAGGATCAAGAGTTATAGAATCTGCTTTTTCAATCCCATCAATTAAGTGTTTATATTTTTTAGAAAAAGCTAATGCCGAACCATGACAAGCATCAACATGCATCCATAAATCGTGTTTTTTTGATATTCTTGAAATTTCATCAAAATTATCTATTGTCATTGTTCGTGAATCGCCAGCATAACAAACTACTGCAAAAGGTATTTCTCCTCGTTTTTTAGATTCTATAATCTTTGTTTCTAAATCATCAAGATCATATTTAAAACCATCTTTAAGCTTAACTTTTATTACATTATCTGTTCCAATACCAAGCCAGCCTAAAGCAGTTCTTGAAGAATAATGACCTATTCCATCAGGTAAAAATAATTTTGCTTTTTTTGGATCAATAGTTAATCCTTTTTTCATAGTATCAGAAAATTTTTTTTCTCTAGCTAATAACAATGAAATAGTATTAGATAAAACTCCTCCAGGAGTATAAATCCCACCTACATCAAAAATAGAATCAATATTTTTAACTTTATAACCTAAGGCTTCACGCATCCATTTTATCAGCTGGATTTCCACAAATGTTGCAGTAGGACTTATATGGACAGAATTACACAAATTTTGACTTGTCATACCTTGAATAATATGACCTATTGTTCCTGCAATAGAATTATTTGAATCAGGAAAAGCCATAAAACCAGGCCAACTCCAATTAACTGACCCATCTAAAATTTTTTCTTTAAATTCTTCTAATATTTTATCAATTTGAGTTTCATTTGAAGGAAAATCTTCATAAATTAATTTTTTTATTTCAGATTGCTCTTTATAATTAACTAAAGGATTATCGGAAATTCCTAGCTTAAAGTCTGTTGCTAGTTTAACAGATTGATCGATAATTTTTTCAAATTTTTTACGACTTTTTTTGGTAATAAAAAATTCATTTATATCTTCAACAGTAGTCATTTTATTATTTTCCAATAGTGTTTAATTTAAAAATGTTTTGATTTTAAAAAGTCACCTCTATTTCCTTTTTTTAGAAAAAAGAAACAAAAAATCTGGACTCCCCTTCGTCCTTCGGACATATAGTCTCCTACGGAGAAATCTATTATCGTGAAAATTTAACTCTGCGGTTTTCCTTCGCTTCGCTACGGAACGTTGCACTAAACCTTGGTTTCTTCGAGACGCGTATAACAGGGCTAAAGAGTTACTTCGCCTTGCAGACTTCTCCATCCAAATTCGGTTTTGTGGGTTGCCTCAAAACCAAACTTCTCTTAATCGCGATGTTGTATCTAATTTTTTTCTTTTGAATTTTAGTTGCCTATTTCGCTATAACCTCTAAATAATTATTTTTTTCAATCTTTTCCAGAAACCTTTTCCTCCCAGAGAAAAAAACTTCCCCTCACTTCGTTCGGAGATACAACAAGGGCCCGATGTTAAATCCAATAAAATTTGAGAGGCTAAAAAGTAGAAGGGGACAATTTTAAACTGGAAAGGGAAAGTTCCTAAATCCTATGGGATAGATTAGCTTTTAATCTATAATTAGCAAGAAAGTAGAAAAAACTAAACCCAAAAAATAGAAAATCTATTAATTATCGTGGAGCTTCTACTATAATATCATCAAAATAATTCTTCCTGTTTGTGAACAAAGCTAAATGTCCTGTCATGATAGGATTATCATCATCTGTGTAGTCTATCTCTAGATTATCGTCAACGTAAACCTTTATGTTGTTACCTTTCACTTCTATTTTCACATCACGAAACTCGTTTCCGAAAGAGTATTCCACAGTTTCAAAATCAATTCTTGGCTCTACATCTTTATCTAATCTTAGGTGATTTTGAGAAACAGAAACAGCATAAGCACCTTGTTCTCCAAACATTGCTCTTATAGATATCTCTACATCCCCTTCTTCAATTTTAACTTTCAACCTCAATGTGTAGTCTGTCCAGTCTCGTTTACCAAAACTTCCAAATGCCTCCTCTGCCTCATCAACCTTAGTTAGCATGCCATTTGTACCGCCTCCGGGGAACTCAATAACCCATCTTGGATCAGGTCCTTTTTCAGGATTTGGAACCCAACCAGCATCACCGCCATTGAAATCTTCAAAGTAATAATATTCAATATATTCACACTTTTGTGTTGCATAATTAAAGCTATCTCCAGTAAGCCTGTTGTCGTCATCGCAGTTTGGGCAGTCAATTATGCAATTTGAGTAGTCTTCTGCATCCTCATCACATATCCCATTGCCGCAACAGGGGATGATAAGCTCATTAATACATTTCTGCTTGTGATAATCAAAGCGGTCTTCAGTGCATTTGTTCCCATCACCGCAGTTCGGACAATCTTTTGTGCAAGTTTCATAAGTCTCTCCAAGCTCGCAGGCACCATTCCCGCAACATATAACATTTGGAATTGGTGCATTAACACATTTTTGTTCATGATAATCATATGAATCAGTAGTGCAATCATTATTATCATCGCAGTTAAGACAATCCGCTGAACAACTTGAGTAGTCTTCAGAATCCTTGTCACATATTCCATTGCCACAGCAAGGGATAATAATTTGATTCGCACATTTTTGTTCATGATAATCATAGCTGTCTGTAGTACATTTATCTGAATCATCACAGTTTGGGCAATCATTAGCACAAGTTTCATAACTTTCTGTAGATTCACATTTTTCATTTCCGCAGCAGTCAGAAACAGAAGAATAAATACAATTGTTATCTTTGCAATCTGCTGTAAAGCATGTTTTGCTTAAACAATCAGAAGCAATTTTACATTCTTTTTCAGCACAACCAATAATAAATATTACTAATGCCAAAATTAAAATTATTTTTTTCATCTATTTACCCTTTTTATTAAAAAAATAGTTATACTAATATTTAAATGCTTCTCAAAACGCCCTTAATTCTTGTTCTTGAAGTATCGCTAAAGCTCATTGGATTGAACAATCAGACCCCCAGTCCTGCGGACATATAGTCTCCCTTCGGTCTTATGATATTGTATGAAAATCAAAACAAAAGACGTCAGAAATATTGTTGCCCTTATAGATGATACTATTGAAGATTATAAGAAGTCAACAAAAAAGAAAAGAGATTGGAGGACTTATGAACAAAAACTAGCAAAAAGAATGAAAACTGCAATTAGAGAATTAGAACCAATTATCGACGAGGCTATTGATTCT
>JAYEMU010000058.1:0-3323 GCA_034718475.1 Nanobdellota archaeon | reverse complement strand
CCGAAGATGAAAGTGGCAAGGTTTAAATCCGAAGATTAAAACCAACCAAAACCCAGAGGGTCAAGGGATTAATCGAAAATCCGAAGATTCCCGAAACCGAGTTGCTCCACCATCAAAGGTATAATTAGAAAAGTATTTCTTCTATTTAAATATTTCGTTCTTACTAAATAGGTGTTATTTAAGCTTTCTAAACTTAAATATGGCCATCAAAAAAGATAAAGCAAATAAAAATTCATAAATTAAGATGGATATATTAGAAAATAAAAATGTTGCCACTCCCAAACTTACAAAAATTTTGACCAAGGATTTTACTACTAAAAAGAATAGGCCCAAGCAAACAAATGCTAAAACATCCTTACTAGCATCATTTTCATATTTTCTACCCAAATTAATATAGTAAAATGCAACAATTGCCAGAATAATAATTATAAGATTAAAGATAATCATTTTTTTAATGCCTCCTTTTTTGCAATATACTCTTCTTTTTCTTTTTTGAATCTGTTTATTGCATTCTGCAGTTCTTCATTTTTATCCTTGATTTCCTGCTCTTTTTGGAAAACCTTTTCCCATTCCTGAGCTAATTTTTTTTGTTCGATTTTAACCTTATCCTTTTCTTCATGGACTAATTTTTGATGATTAACAATTCTTTTAAGCTGGTGATTAAGCTTAATTTCGTTGTACTCCAATTGCTCCCGCTCCTTAATAATCCTTTTATGCTCTTTTTTAATCTCTAATTTTTGATTTGCCAATTCTTCTCTCTCTTTAAATATTTCATCTTTTAAATTTTTTAATTTGAACCTTAATCTATGAAGCTTTTCTTTTTGAGGATTGATTTTGCTCTTTTCCTCTTCTAAATCTTTTTCCAACTTAAAAAATTTAGTTTCCTTATCATCAATTTCAAGTGCATAATCCTTTAAATTTTCTTTTTTCTTCCCCATATCTTTTTGCAAAAGCTTAAGATCATTTAATTTAGATTCATAATATGCCCTTTGCTTGTCTATTTCATCCCTTTCAGTTTCTAATTCTTCTTCTTTTAATTTTAATTCTTCCTTATGCCTTTCAAATTCTGATTTATGCTTTTTCAAGACACCTTCACTTGCCAAAGCAGCATTTATCTTTGGACCATACAATCTTTTTAGTTCTTCAATTTTGCTTTTTTCCTTATTTAATTCCAATCTTAATTTTAACAATTCTACTTTTTCATTTTCCAAATTCTTTTTTCGCTTATCAAGATGAAATTTTTCATTTTTAAAATTTTCAAACTTTGAAATCAAATCATATTTAATTCTTTTTACAGCCTCTAATTTTTTATCAAGATCTATACTTTTTCTTTCTATTCTTTTAACTTCAGGAAAAATCAACACTTTTTCTATTTCCTTATGGATAGGCTTAGGATCTTTAATTAAATCCCTCAATTCAGTTCTACGGCGAATTAAGCCTTCAACATAATATCTATAGCCTACAATAATCAGAATAATTAGAATGATTATTTCTAAGACCTGGGATATTGTAGGAATAGGGATTATTAATGCAATTAAGTAGACTAAGCCAAAAAATAAACAACTGGCCATAATATACTTATAATTACAATCCTTCCCTGTTTTAGACCATAAAATCGATGCTATAACAAATAATGTTAAAACTAATAATTTATGCAATAATAAGCCATATGCCATTTTAAATCATACAATCTTTATCATATATTTAAATTTTTTCACATAATTTCAGTAATTTGAACTTTTTCAAGGCAGATTTTGTATTTTGGTATTACCAGTACATCATTTATTAGGATTAAGTTATTCAATTAAATATAGATTCTAGTTCTCAAATGAAAATTTTTGGAGGAATCAAAATTAACGCTTCCACCTTATTAAGCAAAACTGTTAATTCTGCAACGGGAGCCCTTGTAGAATTTTACGCTAAAACTAAAATAGCACCCCCCTCTAAAAAAGAAGCAAAGAAAATAATTAAAAACTTGAAAGAAAGATTAAGAGAGTTTGAAAATGGAATAACAGGATAGAAGAAGTATATGACATACCTTGAAAACTTCCAGAATATTTATAAACCCAGATTGAAATATTTAAGATATGATTGAACTGCACAAATTAAAGCAAATACGGAAAAGGCTTAATCTCACCCAGAACCAATTTGCAAAAGCAGCAGGCATATCACAATCATTAATTGCCAAGATTGAGGCAAAAAAAATAGATCCCGCATATTCAAAAGTGCTTAAAATAAAAAAAGCATTAAAAATGCTTAACAATAAGCAAAATTCTTCAGCTAAAGATATCATGAACAAAAAAATAATCTCCATCTCTGAAACAACAAAAGTTGAACAGATTATCAAGCTATTGCAAAAATTTGGGATTTCACAAATACCTGTTATAGATGGATGCAATGTCAAGGGAATTATTTATGAAAAAGACTTACTGCAAAAAATAAATTCTAAAAATTTTAATGATTTGACTGCTAAAGAGATTATGAAGGATGCACCGCCAATCGTGACTGAAAATACTGAATTCCTAGTCTTAAAATCCTTATTGCAGCATTACCCACTAGTGATTGTCTCTAAACAAGGATGCATTGCAGGGATTGTTACCAAGTCAGATATCCTTATGAATATTATCCAAGACAAAATATTTTAAGGAAGCATTGGATTCTTGCCTTTTAGAAGGAACCTAATTATAAGATACAAAGATCCAAAACTGATTATACCTAAATAAATTATTAAAAATGCATTCATTTTAATTTTTTAAGACAGCCTTCACAACGTAATTTTGGGATGCTAATATTTACTGCTTCTTCAATCTTAAATTTTTTTCCGCAATCAAAACATCTTACTATTTTCATGTGTCTTGAAGAACAGAACATGGATTTATAAAGCTTTTGCTAAAATTTTCCTAAAATTCTTTAAAGTACTTTGTTTTTGATTCCCGCAATGCGGGCATATGCCATCCTTATTATACCAAGCACCACAGTTGCTGCATTGAACTCTTTCCATAGTCTCACCCCTTTTAAAATTAAGAAGTGAAAATAATATTTAAGCATTTATATTTTATAAAATTAAATAGAATAATCCACTGCAAATTCATTGTCATCTGGATCAATAATTACAATGCCCCTGCCGGGCTGCTTATCCGGCTTTTGATAAGGCTCAGAAGGACGATCAATTACAGGCTGTATCCTTGGCTGTTCTTCCCTAGATTCTCTTTGCCTATCCATCCAATCCCTTTCCCAAGGATTAGAATATTCGTTTAATAAAATTATTAGATTCATATTATTTATTATATAGTTTAGGGGATATATAAAGCTTTTGATATTGA
>JAYEMU010000057.1:0-3350 GCA_034718475.1 Nanobdellota archaeon | reverse complement strand
AGTATCTCCAAGGCTTTTTGTCAAGGAGTAGTTGCATAGTGGCTATGCCATCGGTAGTGAGGATAAATAATATTTGTCCAAGCTAAGTCCGAGAAACTACACACTTTAGTGTGTGGAGTATGTCATATTATAGTATAGATAAACTTTTATTTGGGGCGAGTTAAATTTGTTAGAGGGGTGAACAATTATTGATGCATTAGACCAGATTGAGAAATTTCAAGATTTTCTTGAAATGAATTATAAGGATCAGATAAATAAGGCAGTTTCTAAAGGAAAGCATTCAATAGTTGTAGACTTTTTTGATCTTTCCAAGTTTGACCCTGATTTGGCTGAACTTTTGCTTGAAGAACCGGAAGAAGTAATTAAGGCTGCTGAAGTGGCTGCTGAACATTTTGAAACCGGCCGAGCATTAAGGGTAAGATTCAAAAGTTTTCCAGAATCCCAGAAGATTCCAATAAGGGATATAAGGAGCATACATCTTGATAAGTTTATTGCAGTTGAAGGCATCATAAGGCAATCTTCGAATGTAAGGCCACAGGTCATATCAGCAAGGTTTGAATGCCCTAGCTGCGGCAATACCATAACCATGCTGCAGAATGAAAGCAAGCTGAAGGAACCATCAAGATGCACATGCGGCAGGCGAGGCAAATTTAGGCAATTGTCAAAAGAGCTCGTGGATGCCCAAAAAATTGTTGTTGAGGAATCAGCGCAAACTTTGGAAGGCGGGGCTGAGCCTAAAAGGCTCTCAATTTTTTTAAGAGAAGATTTAGTTGAACCCTCTATGGAAAAAAAAACTACTCCTGGAAGGAATGTCATTGTTACAGGAATATTAAAAGAATTACCAGTGCCTGCAAGAGATGGAGGGATTTCAGTCAGGTTTGATATCATCATGAATGCCAATTTTATAGATCCTGTTGAAGAGGATTATTCTGACATTGAAATTACAGAAGAAGATGAAAAGTTAATTATGGGTCTGGCAAAAGACAAAGATATATACAATAAGCTTACCAATTCCATTGCTCCAAGCATTTATGGCCATAGGAAAATTAAGGAAGCATTGGTTCTGCAGTTGATGGGGGGGGTAAGAAAGACAAAAACTGATGGGACAATTGTCAGGGGGGATATCCATATTCTGCTTGTTGGCGACCCTGGTGCTGGCAAATCTGCCTTATTATCTTTTATCAAGGGTGTTGCGCCAAAATCAAGGTATATCGCTGGCAGAAGTGCTTCAGGTGCAGGAATTACAGCCACAGTCGTCAAGGATGAATTTACAAAGGGGTGGGCATTGGAGGCAGGAGCTATTGTTCTTGCAGACAAGGGTATTTTGGTTTTGGATGAAATGGATAAAATGTCAAAAGAGGATACTTCCGCCCTGCATGAAGGTATGGAGCAGCAAACCATAACTATTGCCAAAGCAAGCATTCAGGCGACATTAAGGGCGCAAACAACAGTGTTGGCGGCCGCCAATCCCAAGCTTGGCAGGTTTGATCCCTTTGCTCCAATTGCCAAGCAAATAGATTTGCCCCCTGCGCTAATCAATAGGTTTGACTTGATATTTGTGGTTAGGGATTTGCCTGATAAAATTAAGGATGAAAGAATTGCGCACCATGTCCTTATGTATCAATCTGATCAAGGTGATGATGCAGAAATTGCCCCACAAGTAATGAGAAAATATATTTCTTATATCAAACAAGCAGTTTTTCCTAAACTTACTAAAGAAGCCATTGATCGTATAAAAAATTTTTATGTTGGCTTAAGAAATTCCGGTTCAAAAGGTGGTGAGGCTGTTAGGCCAATTCCAATTTCCGCAAGGCAACTTGAGGCACTGGTAAGACTGGCAGAGGGTTCGGCAAGGATTCGGCTAAGTGATAAAATTTCAGATGGGGATGTAACAAGGGCCATCCGCCTGCTGAAAGACTGCCTTTTAGAAGTTGGGTTTGATCCTGAAACTGGGGAAATAGATATTGATAGAATAAATTCTGGGATTACATCATCTGAAAGAAATAAAATAATCAGAGTAAGAGATTTAATATACAAACTTGGCGGTGAGGGAAACAAACTTGTTGCTATAGATGAAATCATCAATAATGCGAGGGAGCAGGGAATATCAGAACAGAAAGTTGAGGAAGCTATAGATAAACTTAAAAGGCAGGGAGATATATTTCAACCCAAAGCAAATTTTATACAAAAGATTTGAAATAAAATTTTTCGTTAATGTAAAAGGATTAGAAAATGCAACCGAGAAGGCAAACAGCTTACAAATTTTGGATTAAGGATTTAATAGCTGCTAAGGCAGAGCCTAATAATCAAGGCTTTATGGCATTCCGAATCAAAGGTAAAGATGTCATAAGGGTTAATGTGCTTGCAACAATTATACATGAATATAATTCTGAATCTGGGAATTATAAGCTGATAAGTCTGGATGATGGTTCTGGCCAAATAAGAGTCAAGGCATGGGGTGAAGATACTAAAATCCTTAAGAGTGCACAAATGGCTGATCTTGTTTTGTTAGTTGGCAAACTTGGCTGGAACAATAATGAAATATTTATTAGGCCAGAAGCAATTAAAAAAGTGGAAAATCCTGATTGGGAGCTTGTCAGAAAGTTAGAATTGCTAAAAGAGTTTGGCAAACCCGAATCTTCAAAAAAGGAATTGCCCCCAAATGGCCAGGTTATCAAGGAAGAAGTTGTTGAACCTGCTTCATCCAGCAGTGTTAGGGAAAAAGTTGTTGCCTTAATTGAAAAATCGTCACCAGACGGGATTGAGGAAATAGAATTGATAAAAAAAATTAATGCAGAAGAAGAGATTGTGGAAAAGGCAATTAAGGAACTGCTTAGTGAAGGAGAAATATTCCAACCAAAAAATGGTTATTTGAAGTTGATAGGCTAACCTTAAGTTTTTTATATCATTTTGTATTTTGTTATCCTATGAAAAAAGTTATTTTAATTTTGTCATTAATGATTTTAGGTTTATCACAAATATCTTTTGCGGATATAACCCAAGTTTGACATTAGAAAATTTTTAATATTTACTTAAATTTTAAGGTTTTTAGACATATTAAACTAACCAAAAGGCTAACAAAACTGCTCAAAAAATATGAAAAGAAAGTTTAATAAAAATTTCAAAAATAAAAACACTAAATTGCTTTAAAATGTCCACTATAAACTTCTAAAATATATGTGTAGTATAGTGACATATGTCACTTTACTACACAGGTTTAATCTGTCCTGCTGTGTGGCATGATTAAGGATTATTAGCAGAGCTCTTGCTAATTTGGGTATCTTAACTTCCCAAATCTTTTATCCTCTGGTATGCCCAGAACTTGAGCTTGGCTTCATGATACATATTTC
>JAYEMU010000056.1:0-3354 GCA_034718475.1 Nanobdellota archaeon | reverse complement strand
GTTTGAGAAGCGAAGTAGGGATGAAAAACTATGAAATAATGATGAGTCTGATATCAACATGGCAAAAACAAGGAAAAAATACATTCTATACACTACAGGAACTACTTTAGCTTAACAAATACGAATTATTATTTTTTATAAAATTAATAAAAAATAATAATTCAAAACATTTAAAAAGATTAAAACAGATTAAATTAAATATAAAAGTAAACTTTCATACTGAATTAAAAAGGGAGGTGATCTCATGGCTGTAAAAAAAAGAAAAAAGGTTACCAAAAAGAAAGTAACCAAGAAAAAAGTAGCAAAAAAGAAAGTAGTAAAGAAAAAAGTAGCAAAAAAGAAAGTAGTAAAGAAAAAAGTAGCAAAGAAGAAAGTAGTAAAGAAAAAAGTAGCAAAAAAGAAAGTAGTAAAGAGAAAAGTAGCAAAGAAAAAAGTAGTAAAAAAGAAAAGAACAAGATAAAATGATTTTTTTATTTTCTTTTTCTTTTATTATTCTTAATTTTTTGATGGAATTCAATAACAAAAGTTTTATATATTATATATTTTTATCATAAAATATTTTAAGGTAATAAAAATGCATGAAAAACCAAAATATTATCAGAACCACCAATTGCCTTGGGGACAAATAGCTTTAGCTTATCGAGACTTAAATGAATATGCAGGCTTGTTAAAATTAAGTTTTTGGGGTACAAACCAAGAGATGGAATTGCTTGAATTTATTTATGATAAAACTTTAGACTTATTAAAAATGGTTAATGCAGAGGTTGGTCGATATGGTAATGTAGTTACCTTATGGGAAGCGGATTCTGAATTAAAAATCTTAATGGGTCCAAAGAAAGAAGAGATTGGAACATTAGTACAAAAATTTTTTGATGAAATGCAATAATCTTATGGGCTGGAAAAAGAATAACTATTATAAAGAATGAAATTCTTATTATTAACTAAGGAGGTGTTAGCTTTGGCTAAGAAAAAAATAAATTATTCTGAATTCAAGGAAGGTTTAAGTTATCCTTGGAGAGATATGAAAAAACTTTGGAATATACTCTGGGTATTAATTCCAATACTTGGACATTTTGCTTTAATGGGATATGTTAAAAAGATTGTTAATGAATTAGTAAAAGGCAACAATAAAAGTTTACCGGCATTTGGTAATTTTTGGACAAATTTAAGATTAGGATTTTGGGTTTTTATTAAACTTGTTCCTTTGATGTTATTACTATCTTTTATAAATCTTTTACCTTGGATTGGCGGATTAGTAAATGCTTTCTTGTGTATATTTTTTATACCCTACCTAGCAATTAATTTTTTAGTTACAGGAAAATTTGCTGATTTATTTGATTATAAGAAAGTAATAAAAAATGTTTTTAATAATGCTGGAGAATATTTAATCGCATTCTTTAAAACATTGGGCTATATGGTAATTTACTATTTGCTTAGTTTTGTTCTTATAGGTATTCCTTGCCTAACCTTTGGTCAATTTTATTTCTTGACAGAATTTTACGCAAAATACCAAAAATAAATTTTTTATTTTTTTATTTTAATTCTTTTTTTGTAGGCATTTTATATTCCTTGCCATCTAAATAAATTTTAGGATGTTTCATAACTTGATCAAGGTGTATTAAACTTTTTACAGGACCCCCAAACCAATAATTACTGCCCAAAGCAATATGTACTGTGCCTAAAGATTTTTCATCAATTACCATTGCCCCAACTAAAGAAGCTTTAGGGTTAAAACCTATCCCAATTTCCGAAACTCTTTTAACATTCATAGGAAATTTTGAATGCTGCATAGCTTTTCTTAATGTGTGTTTCAAAAGCTGGGCTTCCATGCCCCCTTTTATATTTATTACTAAACCATTTCTCACATCCATAACAATTGGTTTTTTTATCAAAATTGTATTTCCTAAAATTCTTGAACTTCCATCTATCACCAAATTACCATTAACACCATTTAACCTTGGCGGCAAATAGACTTCACCTGCCGGCAAATTGCCACCCTTATATCTACTCCTATAATCACCATCTATTGATATAGCTTTCATGCCCCTAATATCAAACACAACATTAGTACCAGCTTTAGTTATAAACTTTATTTCCTTAGTCCGATTTAATTTTGCTTTCAAATGTGCTTGTTTTTCTTTTAATTTTTTATAATTAATATCATAAGCCCTTATTATTGAAAAGATTTTTGATGTCGGCAATGAACCTAAACCACTAGTGGAAATAAATTTATTATTTTTATATTTCATAAAACGGCGAAAACTTCTTCCTAATGATTTAAAACGGCCGAGCTTATCTGAAACATTAACAATAACTGCCGAGTTCTTAACTGGTAATTTTTTTAAGGCATGAATCACTTCATCATCTGCATTTTTAGATGGATGCCTTATTCCCTGCATTATTAATTCTGTATTTAGACCCAATCCTTTAGAAGCCAAGTAATACGAACCGGTTATAATTGGGGATATACGCTTATTAATCTGCCCAAAATCACCTATAATCAAAACTTTTTCTGTTTTTAGATTTAGATTTTGCTGCAAAATTTTTTTAAAAATAATACAATTTATTCTTACTTGAGATAAAAACTTCTTTCTTTGCAACCATTTCAATAATTTATAAGAATGCATCCATAATCATTTAGTTAAATTACTTTAAATAAATTTCTATAATCTGTGATATTTATTTTGCAGAATAATAATTCTTTTAAACAAATAATAAATAGAATATTGAAGGAATAATTATGAAAATAGAAATTATTGGATCAACAAAACCAGGATATATTTTGCCTACATCAGACGCATTGGAATTTGGTGCAAAATTTGCAGGCATATGTTATAGCCAAGAGGATTGGGCAGATTTAGATAAAGAGGAAATAGATAAAATTAAAAACAGAATTAAAAGAACAGTTAATGAAGGGCATCATAGTGTATATGGACATCCAAAATATAATTTTTACTTTAAGGGATTACCAAAGATTCTTGCTATGTTTCTTAATAATGAAAAAGTGTATGATACATCAGAAAAATCTGCGAGATATACTCAAATGATTCCTGAGAATGAAAAAGAAATTAAGCTTTATAATAAATGGAAAGGCATATTTGAAAATCAAATTAAAAAAGTTCATCCAGAAGTAAAAAAAAGAAGGAGGCAAAAATTGACCATGGAAAATGCAAGATACTTAACCTCTATCTTTACTCCTACTTTAATGGGGCATACTTTGGGCTTTGGGCAATTAAATTATATTATGCATTTCTTTAAAGAGTTTATAGCAAATGCTGAAAATTCTGATTTCAATCAAAGAATCAAAAAAAGCATGGCTGAATTTAATCAGGGAATGTCAGCATTTTATGTTCC
>JAYEMU010000055.1:0-3395 GCA_034718475.1 Nanobdellota archaeon | reverse complement strand
TAATTTTATCAATAAGTGCGACATTTCCTATACTGAAGCTTACGCTTCGACCCAGATTTTTGTTTTTTTTGTTCATAACAAAAAATAGAATCTGGGCCTATTTATTCTTAACTGGCGAACTTGGGTATATATCTAATAACGAGGAAACTGAAAAAAGAAGTCAAGAAATAATAACAAAAATAAGGGCAAATAATCCTGAAATATTTATCATTTCAAGTTTGCGTTCTGCAAATGAAAATTGTGATAAAGTAAAGCAGGTAGTTATGTCAGAAATTGAAAATTATTCTGTTGAAATTTACCAAAATGATGATGAATCTTCAAATGAGCCTATGAAAAAGATTTATTTTTTGAAAAGAAAAGAAATTCTATAGGTACCTAACAATCTATATAGTAGTTAGTCTTTCTTATTGATATGAAGTTACAGAAACAGCTCTCACGAAAATATGAGGGAAAGGAATACGCAAAGTATGTCATTGTCATCAAGCAGAAGCACATAGAAAAGCTTGGCTGGAAAGAGGGTGAGTAGTTAGAGGCAGAGGTCAAGGGCGATAAGCTCGTGATTGAGAGGGATTGAAATGGCTATTTGTCCAAGATGTAAATGTAAACTTCCCGTCCTTATTGATAAAAAGATGATAATATGTAGTGTCTGTTTTCATTCAAATATTAATTGGAAGGCTAAAATTACAAATAAGGTAATAAAATGAATGCGATTGATAAACTACTAAATAAGACAATCAAGGTTAAGACCTTATTGAAGATATTGGGATATATAATCTTGGCAATACTTGTTATTTGGCTTATTTGGGGTGGCATAAAATCTGCCTTGATAAGTGGCTTAGGGGTAATGAACTAAATAGGGGGTCAAAATGGAGCGAGAGAGCTTAGAAAAATTAGATAATATCTCATTGGTAACTCTTTTGATAAAGAAATTAGGTATTATCATAGGAACATTTGAAGACGAAAAAGAACTGATAAAATTTACAGACAAGTTTGATAGAAAGAGTCTAATTAAGGTTTTGAGCCAATTTTAATTTTTTTGCCCATCATACATCCCAAGTTTGACAGCTTAAAATTTTGAAAGATTTATAAACTTCAAATAAGCAGAAATTCTTATGAAACCCGAAATATTAGCTCCGGCTGGAAACTGGGCAATGCTTAATGCTGCAAAGAATGCTGGAGCAGATGCAATTTATTTTGGAATAAAAGGCCTTAACATGAGGCATTCAGCAAAAAACTTTGAAATAACTGACCTTAAAGAAATAGGCAAGCTAGATCTAAAAAAATACATAACCCTCAATACTGTAATATATGATACTGAGATCAATAAAGTAAAAAAAATAATTGAAGAGGCTTATTCTTCAGGGATTAATGCAGTAATTTGCTGGGACATGGTGGTTTTGCAAACTGCCAAGGATTATGGCATGGACATACATTTAAGCACCCAGGCATCGGTTTCAAATTTGGAAGCGATTAAAGCCTATCAAAAACTTGGCGTGAAAAGATTTATTCTTGCAAGAGAATTATCGCTTGAACAAATAAAAAATATAAGAAGCCATACACATGCTGAACTAGAATGCTTTATACACGGCGCAATGTGTGTCGCAGTATCGGGCAGGTGCTTTATGAGCAATTTCATAAACGGATTTAGCGCCAATAGGGGAAAATGCTTTCAGCCATGCAGAAGGCCGTACCTCATTAAAGATAAGGATTCCGGTTATGAACTGGAAGTCGGCAATAATTATATTCTTAGCCCAAAAGACCTCTGCACCATGCCTTTTATTGATAAGATCATAGATGCAGGAATAAATTCTTTAAAAATCGAGGGCAGATCCAAAACTCCAGAATATGTTGATTGTGTTGTCAGGGCTTATAGAAAAGCAGTTGATGCCTATGAAGAGAATAAACTTGATGAAAAATTAAAAGATCTCTTGACTAAAGATTTGAGCCAATCATATCACAGGGGGTTTTCATCAGGATTTTATTTGGGCAAACCCCTAAATGCATGGGCTGCTAAAGAAGGAAATGTTTCAAACGTCAAAAAGATAGAGGTGGGGAAAGTAATTAATTTTTATAATCAAAAGAAAGCGGCTGCAATCAAAATTTTTGCAGGGGGATTTGAGCAAAATGATTTGCTGCTGGTGGTTGGCAATAAAAGCGGGGTTGTCAAACAAAAAGTCAGTTCTATAGAAAAGAATAATGAAAAAATTAAAGAGGCAAAAAAAGGAGACGTTGTCGCTATAAAATTCAATAAAAAAGTAAGAGAAAATGATAAGGTCTACAAAATTATTTCTTCCTGATATCTTCTTTTATCATCAGCCCAATAACAGCAAATAACAATAGAACCAAACCTACAATCATTGAATTAAAGTGCGTCTGTTGGGAAGGGGATTCTTTGTGCGCCTTTACTACGCTATACATCTTGCCAGCAATTATGCTGCTTTCCACTTCAAGATTAGACATTCTCAAATATTCTTCATGAGTCAAATCATAAATTGCCTTGCAGTTTTCCTCTTTGTCGCAGACACCATGATCTTCATTATAAAATTGACAACATACCTCTAAACAATTATTATCTGTCTGGCAAGGAGGCAAATCAAAATCCAAAAAATAAAGGCCAGTTATTCCCCTGCCTAATAATGCAATACCAAAAAATGCCAAAATTAAAGAGATTATTATTGAAAATTTCACCATATTGTATTATTAAAGCTAACAGATTTTATAAATTTTATTGTTCGGCAGCCATAAATAAGGTTTTAGATAATTTCCTTTAAGATTATAGAAAAATATTCCATAACTATTAAATACTGCCATTCTATCTCTTTTTACTTCAAAGATAGAGGATATTTAAAATGAAACTAAGAAAAATATTAGGGGCAGTTGCTTTGGCCGCAACATTGGGGCTTAGTGGCTGTGAAAAGAATACAAACTTTTTAGAAGCAGGAGATAAACTTAAAACTCTATCCAAGATAGCTGATATTTATATAGAATTAGATGAAATGGAAAAATCATGGACACATAAAGCCATTGTAAACCACAGGAGGCATTATAATTACTGTGTTTTGAATCCATGCTCGCCAAGAGTCAATAAATATCTCTGCACAATATTAAGGCTTGATTGGGACAACTTAAAAAAAATTCATAAGACTTATAGTACGCGCAATGGAAGATTTAA
Source organism: Nanobdellota archaeon (assembly GCA_034718475.1). Taxonomy (GTDB): domain Archaea; phylum Nanobdellota; class Nanobdellia; order SCGC-AAA011-G17; family GW2011-AR17; genus JAYEMU01. The sequence goes on along the minus strand of JAYEMU010000055.1, from coordinate 223 downwards.
CAGAAAGATTATTGGCTATCATCTAGAGATTTATTGTGATTAATATTAAAAATTTCAATAACCACTTTTATTAATTTTTTCCATTTTTAAGAATTAAATAAAAGCAAAGTTTTATATAATAAAAAACTCATAATTAGAATATTACAATTGGAGGTGTAATTTAATATGGGACTTTTCAGTTCTAAGAAAAAAGAAGTGGTAAAAAATGAATTACCGCCATTAA
>JAYEMU010000054.1:0-3405 GCA_034718475.1 Nanobdellota archaeon | reverse complement strand
TTATATTGATACCTATTTTTATAATATTTTTTTTAGTTTTTTAGAGAAAATAAGAAGGTTTATAAATAATTAATTAGTTTTAATTTATGTTCGCGGGGGTGCCGGAGTGGTCAAACGGGATAGGCTCAAGAGATTGAGCAAAGAGAACTATTAAGTTCAATGATTTAAGAAACCTATTGGCTTAGTGCCTACGCAGGTTCGAGCCCTGTCCCCCGCATTCAAGCATTCTGAACTTTAATCACATTCTTAGATTTAGTTGAACAAGGCACATAAACCCCTCGGGCAACCATTTTTTTAGGGATAATTTCAACTGAAGAAATCGTGCCCATTGTTAAGCCTGCATCTGATATAGAAATCTTTTTTGTTGACATAGCTTCAACTATGGAAGCTGATTCCACTACAGCCTCCCCATTATTAATCCTAAAAACAAATGTATCCAAAGAGGTAGTGCCCTTATTTTTAATCCCTAACTTTAATTGCACTCCATTCCAAGAAGCGCTTGTTGCAGTAAAATCAATATTCTCACAGCTTAATTTTGCCTCGGCCAATGCACCTTCTTTTTCTGCAGTCTCCTGGGTATAGCCTTTTCCCCACATTATAACCAATGCTACAGTTGCAACTGTAAATCCAATTAAAAGAACTGTTGCAATAAGCGGTGAAACTCCCCTTTTATTTGACATCTCTACTTTAATTCAGGCAAAATTATTATTTAAAGGTATCGGATATTTATGGGCAGGTTAGAATTAGTTCCTTATCCTTGCAGCCAAACAATTCACCAGATGATTCTATCACAGGAAGCAAATTTAAAGTCTTCCCATAAAAATTAAGAGTTTTGATAACAGGCAATGGCGGATTCCCTACATTTACATTTAAAGCCTCTTCATTTATAGTTGCATCAGAAGAACGGATAAGGATTTTATAAATATTCAATTCACCTTTATTAATTAAATTTAGTTGATTGCACAGTTCATTAGATTCAGCTGCAAATTTAATCTGCTGGCAGTCCATTCTTCCTGAAACATAATTTATTGTTGATTCAGTAGATTCTTCAGTCAAGCTTTTACCCCAATTAATTGTAAGAATAGCTATAGCTGTAAAAAATAAAACTGCCAGAATATAAGCAATCCACATTGCGCCTTTTTTATTCGCAATCAATTTCAAACACCTTATTTTTTTGGCACTTCACAAGTTTTCCTTCAAGCATTAAAAAAGGGAATATTTCAACATTGCTTCCTGTTTTTAATTGCAAATTAGTTTCCATCCATGTTTGAGGCAGAATGGGTTCCTGTATCACTATTGGATTAGGGTTCTCAGGAATTAAAGGCAGAACATTAATCTCCAATTGCTCTATTGTCCTTGTACCTGCATTATATATTTTTAACAGGCAAGTATCATAATTATTAATATTAATATTTATTTGCTCACATTCAGCAGCATTTGAGATAGGGGTCAAAATAGTGTCAACTTGGGTTTCAGCACTTTCTTTGGACCAATAAGTTATCAGCAGGCCCAAAGTGACTGCTAAAGACAACAGCAATATAAACGCAATTACAGGAGATACCCCCTTCTTGTTCATCATTTTTGCGACAAGTCTCCTTCAGTAAATACTTTTCTTTGATTCTTATGGCTTTCCCAGCTAACCATTATCACTTCAGGATGGTCTTCTCTAATATTAAATAAATAAGGGACTTCAGCAATTTCCAGCCCCAATTCCAAATTACCTTCTGGTGCAGTTATCTCTTTTATGCACCCTTCAGTCTTAAGGTCATTTATATCTATCCCCATATCAAAAGAAAGTCCTTCAAATTCAACTGAAGCAGGTATCTTCTCATAGCATCCTGTAAGAATTGCTTCTGCTGGATCGCATCCTTCACATGATATCTTTAACTCTTCATCGAGATAATTCCCGATATATAAAATATCCCCATATTTAAAAACATAGATAAGGCCGAATTCAGGGCTTTGTGTCTTTGAATAGCCTGTAAAAAGCATAGTAAAATCCATAAAATCTGCTGCAATCTCCTCTTCAGTTTTTTTACCTATTAAAGAATTTATCAGCCTTGAGCTTTCTCTAGCATAATTTTTTGACAATTTTTCAAAATCACTTTTCAGGCTTTCCTGCTGAACCTTGTTAGTAACTGTGACCAAGCCAAAAATTACCACACCTATTACTAAAGCGACTAAAAGATAAATCTGCCCTCTTTTTTTCATAATTATTAAATTAGGATTAATTCCTTTATATAATTTTCTTTAAACCAATTTTGGAGGTTGTTGAGTTTGCGGCTTTTGCTGAACTTCTTGAGTTTGTGGCTTTTGCTGAACTTCTTGAGTTTGAGGCTTTTGCTGCTGCAAAGGATCTGAAGTCTTTGCTGGCTGTTGTTTTTGCTCGGGCTTAGCCTCCGATTTATCCTCTTCTAAATCTTTATTTTTAAAACGGTTGGCTATTGTATAAGCAATTAGAAATAATCCAACAACTGCTCCTGCTATTCCAACAACTAATGAGCCTTTGGATATGCCGCCCATCAAGCCGCCTGCAGGGCCGCTCAACAAATCAATCTCTGACCCTAATCCGCTTGTTGTTCTCTTCATCATAAGCCAAGTAAAAAAACCCACCCCGCTTAAAACAAAAGAAGTTATTGCCAAGCCAATTTTTGAGCCAAAACTTTTCTTTTTTGTTTCTTCCTCTTTTTCTTCTTTTAATTTATTGACTTCTTCTAAAGCCTTATCAGCTTTATTCTGTACTGGCTCTTGTGCAGCTTTATTTTGTGTTTGTTCCTGTGCAGGTTCCATAACATTACTCCTATCTTTAAAAATATATAAAACTATTGTTTAACTAAATCTAAAATGCTCTGCAAAATTTCATCTATTTTCTGCTCTCCATCAACTGTTGCCAATTTATCCCTGGCCTTATAAAATTTCAAAAGAGGTTCAGTTTGTTTTTTATACACCATTAGCCTTTCTTTTATAACCTCTTCCTTATCATCATCCCTTAAGTATAACGGCGCCCCATCCATATCACATTTGCCCCTTTCCTTTGGAGGGACATCCAATCCATATATTCTTCCACATTTAGTGCAGACTCTTCTGGCAGTAAGCCTTTTTATGATAATATCTTCAGAGGAACTTATCTCAATCGCATAATCCAACTCCCTATTATTTTTAGCAAGAATCTTTTCCAAGGCTTCAGCCTGCGGTATTGTCCTGGGAAAACCGTCTAAGATAAAGCCTTTATCACAATCATTTTTTATTAGTCTTTTTTCCACAAGCTGATTTGTAATGTCATCCGGCACCAAATTGCCAGCACCCCAATATTTTTCTTTAGCTTCAATCCCTAAAGGGTCGCCTTCTTTAGCCAGCTGCCTGAATATATCTCCTGTTGAAATATGCGGTATGCCCAATATTTTT
>JAYEMU010000053.1:0-13801 GCA_034718475.1 Nanobdellota archaeon | reverse complement strand
GGTTAGTTTACAAGATTATAAAAGGGGAATGAAATGGCTTTGTTTAACTTCAAAAATTTTATGATTTGGTTTTCTTCAGTTTTTAAAAAAAAGAAAAATATTAGGTTAGGTCTTTATGGCCCTCCGAATGGCGGCAAAACAACTTTGGCAAACAGGATTTGCAATGATTGGCTGGGTGAAGAGATGGGTGAGGCTTCTCCGATAGCTCATGAGACAAGGGAAGTACAGACCAAGGAAAAAATTGAAATAAAATCAAAGAAAGGCAAATCTTTAACTTTTAATTTAGTAGACACTCCAGGAATAGCAACAAAAATAGATTATGAGGACTTCTTGAAATTTAAGATGTCAAAAACTGATGCAAAAAAAAGGGCAAAGGAAGCAACCCGCGGAGTAATTGACGCAATTAAATGGCTTGATGATATGGATGCAGTCATTGTTGTATTGGATTCAACAATTAACCCATATTCTCAGGTGAACATAACAATCATCGGAAACCTTGCAGCCAGGAAAACCCCTGTGCTTTTGGTTGGCAACAAAGTAGATTTAAAAAAATCAAATATAAAAAAGCTTGCAGCTGCATTTCCCCAATATGATATAGTTGGCATATCTGCTCAGAAAGGGAAGAATATGGAGCAGTTTTATGATGATTTATTTAAGCTGGTGAAATAAGATGCTGACATTCCAATTTGTGCCATATAATGAAATTTTGCCTTTGAACTCTGATCAGCGTACGCAAAAGCTCTTGGATATTGTTAAAAAAAATAAGATTGTTTTGATGCAGGGCAGGCTTAAGCCTTCAGAAGAGGCAAATTTGATACAAAAGACTATGGAGATAATCAGCAGGGACTTCAAGGGAGTGGAATTATGCACAATCTTCCCCGAAGCAAAAAATCTGCACTTGTTTTCCCAATTAAAGCAGCTTATTGTTAAGTTTTTGATTGGCGGAAGTGAAGGCCTTACAATTATTGGACCTGCAACAATCATTAAGGAAATAAAAAGGAATCCTAACAGGATTGAATTGTTAACTTATAATATGAAAAAGAATGGGAGGAAATAATGCCTCATCAATGTGTTAAGTGCGGCATAGTTTACCCTGATGGTGCTGGAGAATTATTGAAAGGCTGCAGCAAATGCTCTGGAAGATTTTTCTTTTTTGTTAAGGATAAGGATTTGAAGAAAGCCCATGAGTTTAATGTCAACCTTACTGAAGCGGAAAAAAAGCAGATTGAAGAGGATGTTCTTGACATTGTTGGTGATAAACTAGATCCTGAGGCGCCGGTCATTTTAAATTTTGAAAGTGTGCGTGTTTTGAAGCCGGGGAAATATGAATTGGACCTAGTTGATTTATTCAAGGGCAAGCCTTTAGTTTATAAGTTATCAGAAGGAAAATATGTTATTGATATAGTGAGTACATTTGAAAATAAAGGCAAATAATTATAATATTCTATCTATAGCATCCCACAAATCTTTAAATATCCTTGTGTAAAAAAGAGAGTATGGAAAATATTTTCTTCCCTCATGAAAAGCCTAGGGATATCCAATTAAAATTTATGGAAAAGCTTTTAGAGGTTATAAAGAATAAGCAGAATTTTTTAGTCCATGCGCCAACAGGGATTGGCAAAACCGCATCAGCAATCTCTCCAGCATTGGAATATGCCATAAAGAACAATAAAACTGTATTCTTTCTCACATCAAGGCATACCCAGCACCTGATAGCAGTGGAGACATTAAAAAAACTCAAGGAAAGGCATAGCATTAATTTTAATTCTGTGGATATTGTCGGCAAGCAATGGATGTGCAATCAGCCGGGAGTAAAGAAGCTGGCTTCATCGGAATTTTCAGAGTATTGCAAAGAGCTGAGAAAAAAGAATAATTGCATCCATTACAAGAATTTGAAGTACAAGAATAAGATTTCTGTTACAGCACAGATGGCTCTCAAGGAATTAAAGTCTGGGGGTCCGATGCATGTAGAGCAGATAAACCAAATCTGTTCTGATAGGCTTGTTTGCCCGTTTGAAATGGCCTGCCTTTTGGGGAGGGATGCAAACGTGATAATTGCAGATTATTATCATATCCTGCACCCTTCAATACGTGAAAGCCTTTTTAAAAGAATAGGCAAGGAAATAAATGATTGCATAATTATTTTTGATGAGGCCCATAATCTCCCGCAAAGGGCAAGGAATCTTTTGACATCCCAGCTTTCATCCTATGTTATTGATTTGGCTGTCAAGGAAGCCAGGGATTTTGGGACAGAAGAGCTGGCAGGTAAAATAATTAAGATTAATGATATCCTATTGGGATTGGTTAAATCTAATATTAATATTCAGGAGGAAGAAAGTTATATAACAAAGAAAAAATTCATTTTAGAGATAGAAAAAATTTGCGCTTATGGCAGTTTAATTAGCGAACTTGAAGATCTTTCTGAAGAGGTCTTTGAAATAAAAAAACGAAGCTTTGCAAGTATAATTGTAAATTTTTTGAAATCCTGGCCTGGCACTGATGAAGGCTTTGTCAGAATACTTTCAAGAAAATTTGGCTATAAGAGCAAGATAATAATCACTTTGTCATATAAATGCCTTGACCCATCCTTAATAATCAGGCCTTTGTCAAAAGAAAGCCATTCGCTTGTAATTATGAGCGGAACATTAACCCCTGCAAATATGTACAAGGATCTTTTTGGCTTGCCAGATGCAGTGATAACAGAATTTGAAAATCCTTTTCCAAAAGAAAATCGCCTAAACTTAATTATCCCTGAGACTTCAACAAAATATACTTCAAGATGCAAGGAGATGTATCAGATGATAGCGGATAAATGCAGCAATGTAATTAATTCAATGCCCGGCAATTGTGCGGTATTCTTCCCAAGCTATTATTTGCGGGATGAGGTTATGTATTATCTTAAAAGCAGATGCGAAAAAACTATATTTGCCGAACAGTCAGGCATGGCCAAGCAGGAACGTGGCGAAATGCTTGAACGCTTTAAGTCATACAAGGATTCAGGCGCTGTTCTTTTGGGTGTCAGCAGCGGGAGTTTTGGCGAGGGCATAGACCTTCTTGGCGATTATTTAAAATCCGTTATAGTGGTGGGCCTGCCATTATCAAAACCTGATCTTGAAACAAAAAAGCTAATTGAATATTATGATTCCCTTTTTGGCCAGGGCTGGGATTATGGCTACATCTTTCCTGCAATAATAAAAACTATGCAGAATGCCGGCCGCTGCATCAGGAGCAAAAAAGACAGGGGTGTAATAATTTTTCTTGATGAAAGATACATCTGGAACAAATACTACAGGTGCTTCCCTAAAGACTGGAACATGAAAGTAAGCATTCATCCAGAGCAGGATGTAAGGAATTTTTTTGAGGAGCCCATTCCCCTCTGAAAAAAAGCAAAAATCTGAAAGATATTCATTAGAAACCATTGAAAAGCCAGGCACAGCATTCCCGAGGAAAAAATCAACAATATCCTCAAAATTAGGGGTTTTATGGCCTTTAAAGCCCAATTTACTTCTTTATAGGGGTGGAAACCAAAACCTTTATATACTCTTTAAAACTTTCGAGCGTCAATACATAACTTATGTTCAAAACATAAGATAATGGAGGGTACCTATAAAATGAAAAATAAACTAAAAGTTTTGGGTATACTTGCACTATTGTTGATAGGCTTGGCAGTCGTACCGGCTGTTTCAGCTTTGGATTTTGTTTTTGACAAAATTGAAATCAATGGTGATAGTGTTGATGTAAATAACCCAGAAACAGTAGCTATAGAGAGGGGTGAAACAGTAAATCTGCATGTTTTATTGCATGTTAATGCAACAAGCGATGTAGATGATTTGAGGCTTAGGGCTTGGATTGGTGGTTATGAATATGGTCTTATCGAGGATATGACTGAAGTATTCAAGCTATCTGAAACTGGCTCAAGAAAAGCTTTTGATTTGACATTAGAGCTTCCAGCAGATATGGAAATTGAAGATGACTATGAACTACACGTTGAGGTTTTGAACCACAATGTTGAAATGACAGTTCCTTTATCATTGGAAGTTGAAAAGACAAGGCACAAAGTTGTTGTCCAAGATGTTCTTGTTAACCCATTAAATCCAGATGCTGGTGACAATGTATTTGTTACAGTAAGATTGGAAAACATGGGCGATAACAAGGAAGAGGACATCAGGGTTGAAGTTTCAGCTTTAGGCGTTTCAGCATCAGTTTATGTTGATGAGTTGGGTACTGAAGAAGAAGATGACCTTTTTGAAGATGATGAAACTTCTGAATCAACTAAACCTTTGGTATTAAGGCTTCCAGAAAATGTTGCTGCTGGCGACTATGACCTAGATGTTAAAGTTACTTACAACAGAGGCCACTCCGTGGTTAATGAAGTACATACTTTGACAGTAGGAAGTGTTGAAGCAGAAGCTCCATCTGATGATGGCGTAAAAGCTATAGTTTCAGTTGATACAACTGCTCAATCAGTTAAGCAGGGAGAAGAAACTGTTTACAAATTGACTCTTGCAAACTTAGGGGATGAATCACAAATTTTCTCAGTAGGTGTTGTAGGTGTTCAGTTGTGGGCTGACGCAAGAGTTGACCCAGTATTTGTTTCAGTTGCTCCAGGCCAGACTGGTGAGTTGTATGTCTACCTAAAAGTTCATGAGGATGCTGAAGTAAGTAACCATTTATTCAACTTGCAGTTGAGAGCTGGTACTGATTTGGTTAAAGAATTGCCTTTAGGTGCAAGAGTTATTGAAGGAGATTCCGACAATGCTGTTGCTGGCAGTTTATTGAGCTCATCAACTTTGAAGCTAGGTTTTGTAGGTTTAATCGTACTTGTGGTTATAGTTGGTCTTGTCGTTGCTTTAAGAAAATTTAAAGATGACGATGAATACCCATTAGAACCTAAAGACGGCCAAACTTATTACTAAAGCCTCTTTTTTTTCTTTTTTTTCTTTTCATAAAATATATGATTATTGCCATTCCTAGAAATATTCCTGCAATCGCTAAATCATTATTTTTTTGTTTATAATTGTTAGAAAAAAACTTCTGGAAGTTGTCACGCTTTTTTAATCCAAGGGGTATCAACTTTATCAACACGCCATTTTGGTTCAATATCAATTTCATCAGCTTTAGGCTTTTCTTTTCTATATAGAAATTCAAGCATGCCCAGCCATGCTATCATCGCGCCTTGGTCTCCGCAATACTGCAAAGGCACAGGATAAAAACAGCATCCCCTTTCATTGCACATTTCATTAAGCATTTCACAAAATCTTTTATTCGCAGCCACTCCCCCGATTAAGATCACTTCTTCTTTTTGGCAATGGGCAACTGCTCTTTCTGTAACTTCAGTAAGCATTGCGAAACAGGTTTCCTGCAGGGAATAGCACAGGCTTTCAACCTTTGCACCCTTATCCAATAGGGCTTTGGCTTTTGTGATAATGCCTGAAAAAGCCACGTCCATTCCCTTAACAATATAAGGCAATTCAAGATAATCCCCTTTTTTAGCCATATCTTCAATCTTAGGCCCTGCTGGAAAGCCCAATCCAGCCATCCTGCCGAATTTATCAAATGCATTTCCCATGCCAATATCCAAAGTTTCTCCAAAGATTCTGTATTTGCCCCCTTCATGGGCGATAATTTGCGTATTGGCCCCAGAAACAAAAACAAATATTGGATCTTTCGTTCCTGTAATCATTCTCCCAATTTCCAGATGGGCGCAGATATGATTAACTCCTACTAATGGCTTGTCATATTTTTCAGCCAAGACCTTTGCAAATTCCATTCCGGCGATTAGCGAGGGTGGAAGGCCAGGTCCTTGTGAAAAAGAAATGATATCGATATCTTTCATCTTAATTTTAGAATCGCTTAAGGCTTGTTCCAAAACTTTATTTTGGACATTTCTATGATGCTCAGCAACTTCATGCGGGATCATTCCCCCTTCTTTAGTTTTAAACATGTCAATAGCATTTGCCAGAATATTTTTTCCTTTGACAATCCCAATTCCGAATGTATGTGCAGTTGATTCTATTCCCAAGCAAATTTCTTTCATTTTAACTTATGTTCTATCTCTATTGTTTATATAATTTTGCCATCCAAATGTTGTATTAAGACCTAATAATTTAAAGTTTTTTGTGCCCTTGGAGCAATTTTTCCATAAACTTATCTAGAAGCTTATTTTTTCCTTCTTTGTTTCTTCCTTTTTTAGCAATCTTACAGGCATTTCCGAAAAAGGCAAGCAAGTTTTATAAAGGTTTTATACTTTAATATCTATGAAAAGAGGTAGCAGAAATGAGAGGTTTATCAAGATTAAAAAATGAGAGTTTAACTCAATTTTCTCATAGATTAGCTTCCTGTTATAATGCTGCAAACTCTAAGGCTGCTAAAAAAGACAAAGGTCAATTTTTTACACCACCTGCCGTTGCTAAATACATGGCAAGTTTTATTAATCAATCCAAGGAGGAGGTTTCAATCCTTGATCCTGGAGCAGGAATCGGAATTTTATCAGTTGCAGTTATTGAAAATTTAGTAAAACAAAATCATGTTAAAAAAATCAAACTTACTTGTTATGAGACAGATAAAACAGCTTTGCCTTATCTCAAAAAATTATTGGATGAAATAAAAAAAGAATTAAATAAAAATATGTCTTTTGGATATATTATATTAAATCAAGATTTCATTTTGTCAAAAGCTAGTGTATTAACTACGAATTTATTAAATTACAATCAATCTCAAGAAAAATTTGATGTTATAATCTCAAATCCACCATATTTTAAGCTTAATAAGAAGGACATCCCAATATATAAATTTAAAGATATTGTTTTAGGGCAGCCTAACATTTATTTCTTATTTATGGCCTTATCATCAAAATTACTGAACAAAGACGGAGAAATGGTTTTTATAACACCAAGAAGTTTCTGTTCAGGTTTATATTACAATAAATTTAGGAAATGGTTAATAGGCCAAGTTTACTTTGCTAATATACATTTATTTGATTCTCGAAAAGATTTATTTACAAATGAAAACGTATTACAAGAAAATATAATTACTCATTTTAAGAAAAAAGAATCTAAGAATATTACAATCTATAAAACAACTAATGGGGATTTTTCATGCAGGCAGAAAATTAAAGTTTTGAAAGAAGATGTTATGTATAGAACCAATGGGCATATATTTTTTAGAATTCCATCTACTAAGGAAGAGCTTAGGATTATTAGGGGATTGGATAGATTGCCAAATAACTTTTTTAAATTAGGTATAAAAATATCTACAGGGAAGGTTATAGCATTTAGGAATAAAGAATATCTTCAAAAATCATTAACTAAAAATTCACTCCCATTACTTTGGATGCATAATATAAAAGATGGCCGTATCGAATGGCCTAATACTAAAAAAGATAAGGCTATTGCAATAAAAAAATGTAATGGGACTAAAAATCTATTATTAAAAACCAACAATTATTTGGTTTTAAAAAGATTCACAACAAAAGAACAAAAAAGAAGATTTGAAACGGCTTGCATTTTCAAAACAGATTTTAAAGAATTTGAATATTTTGCATTAGATAATATGATTAATTACATATATAATCCTAATCAAAGCTTGACAAAAAATCAAATTAAAGGAATTGCAAAATACCTTAGTTTACCAATAGTTGATTCATATTTTAGAATATTAAATGGCCATACTCAAGTAAATGCTAACGAAGTTTATGCTTTGCCCTTTCCTTCTTTGGTACAATTAGAGGATTTTGGTAAAGAAAAAACATCAATCCAAACATTTAGGAATAAATTAACTTTAAATAATATACAAGAAAATCAAACAATTGAAATTCCAGCATGAAAATGGGCTCGAAAAAAGTAATAGAAGCACTAGATATCTTGGAACAATTTAATGTTCCTAATAAACAACAAAATGAAAGATCTGCTTTAGCCCTATTAGCTTTATTATCATTAAAAGAAAAAGATCCCTGGAAAAAAGCTAAAAAAGCATTGATAAGGGTGCATGATATCATGCAATTTATAAAAAAGCATTATAATAAAGAATATGCTGAAAATAGCCGGGAAACATTTAGAAGACAAACACTCCATCAATTTGAGAAAGAAGTGGGTATTGTGGAACGAAATGCAGATGAGCCAACACGACCAACAAATAGCCCGAATACTACGTGGTCTGTTACAAATGATTTACTAAAAATTGTCAAAACATATGGCACTGCTAAATGGAAAAAAGAATTACCTAAATTTCTTAAAAAGATAAAAACAAGTGTAGCTGACTATAAAGTCAATAGAAGTAAGCATAAATTGTCTATAATTTTAAATGATATTGAATTAAGATTTTCTCTTGGTAAACACAATGAATTGCAAATCGAAGTATTAAATAACTTCAAAAAATATTTTTGTCCTGATGCCAAAGTATTATATGTGGGAGATACAGCTCATAAAATGTTATTCTTGAATACATCTCTTTTAAGAGAAATAAAATTAGAAATAAAGAAACATGATATTTTGCCCGATATTGTTCTCTTAGATCGAAAAAAAGATAGATTATATTTGATTGAGGCAGTTTCTTCTCATGGCCCTGTTTCTAATAAAAGAATGATAGAACTTAATGAATATTTTAAAAAACTCAAATTCAAAAAAATCTTTGTAAGTGCATTCCCAAGTTTTAAAGAATTTAAAAAACATGTTGATGATATAGCTTGGGAAACAGAAGTATGGATATCTGAAATACCAAATCATATGATACATTTTAATGGTGATAAATTTCTTAAATTAGACTAATTTTCAGAGAGTATTTAATATGGTAACATATGTCATCATATTACACACTAAAAATTTTGCCTGCCAAAAACATTAAATATCTTCACATCAATTAAATATAATAATGCAGAACCTTGAAATTGCAAAGATTTTTTTTGATATGGCTGATCTATTAGAAATAAAAGATATAAAATGGAAGCCCAGGGCTTATAGGAAAGCTGCCCGCACAATTCAATACATGGTCCCTGATATAGCTGAAATTTACAAAAAAGGCGGCATAAAAAAATTAAAGGGGATTCCTGGGGTTGGAGAAGGTCTTGCTGAAAAGATTGAAGAATACATAAAATCAGGGAAAGTAAAAGAATATGAAAAGTTAAAATCTAAAGCCCCCAAAGGCATTTTGCAAATAATGAAAATTCCAGGCATTGGCCCGCAGAAGGCAAAAAAACTTTACAGCAGGTTAAAAATTAAATCAATTAAGGGATTGGAGTCTGCCGCAAAAAAACATAAGCTTCTTCAAATAGAAAGTTTTAAGGAAAAAACAGAAAAAAATATTTTAAGGGGCATTGATTTGGTTAAAAAATCCCAGGGAAGATTTATTTTGGGTGAGATTCTGTCGATAGCTGAACAGCTTCATGACAATATAAAAAATATTTCTGGTGTGGATAACGTTGACATTGCCGGTTCAATTCGGAGAGCGAAAGAAACAGTCCGCGATATAGACATCTTAATCACTTCAAAAGCACCAAGGCTGGTAATGGATGCATTTACAAAATTTAAGGACATAAAATCTGTGATTGCAAAAGGCAATACTAAATCAACTGTGATACTAGCAAATGGTATACAAGTGGATTTACGCATAATCAAGCCAGAAAGTTATGGAGCTGCCTTGCAGTATTTTACTGGCAGCAAGGACCATGATGTGGCATTGCGGAAATTAGCAATGTCTAAGGGGTATAAGCTTAATGAATATGGACTTTTTAAGAAAAATAATAATCAAAAGATTGCAGGCAGATTTGAAAAAAAGATATATAATAAGCTGGGCTTAAAATTTATCCCTCCTGAAATCAGGGAAAATTCTGGAGAGATTGCAAGTGCAAGAAAGAAACTGCCCAAGTTGATGCAGTTGTCTGACATTAAGGGTGATTTGCATTCCCATACCAAATATTCTGATGGTGAAAACACAATTCAGGAAATGGCTTTGGCAGCAAGGGCTTTGGGCTATAAATATCTGGGGATTACAGATCATTCCCCTTCAGAGCCGATAGTGCATGGTTTAAAGCCAAATGAACTTTTGAAGAGAAATAAGGAAATCATGAAAATTAATAAAAAAATAAAAGGCATAAGGCTTTTGGCAGGAAGCGAAGTTGATATCTTGAAGGATGGCTCTTTGGATTACAAGGATGAGGTGCTTAAAAAACTTGATATTGTAATTGTATCGGTCCACACTAATTTTAAGATGCCAAAGGCAAAGATGACTCAGAGGGTAATAAGGGCAATGTCGAATGAGCATGCAAATATTTTAGGCCATCCAACTTCAAGGCTTCTGTTGAAAAGGGAGCCTATTCTTCTTGACATGGATAAGATATTTGAAGCGGCCAAAGATTATAATGTTGCTTTGGAAATCAATTCGCAGCCCCAGCGGTTGGACCTTAATGCTTTTAACATCAGGGAAGGCTTGAAGAAAGGTGTAAAATTTGTAATTAATAGTGATGCACACAATACTGGCCATTTTGATTATATGCATTTGGGGGTTCTTACAGCTAGAAGGGGCTGGTGTGAAAAAAAGGATATCTTGAATACAAAAAATTTCAAATTTTTATCAAAATCATTAAAATTAAATTCATAAAATCGAAAGTTATTTAAAGGCAGATAAATTAAGAATAGTTGTCTGAAAAAGAGGGATTTATATGGCAAAAGCAAAAATTATTAGTATATTTTTAGTCCTTAGTTTAGCCTTTGGCTTAATTGCAGTTTATGCAGAAGGCGATGCAGAAGAGTTTTCTGAACAAGGCATGTATGATTGGCTGATTGCCCAATCAATAGATGGCGCATTTGAGAATGGCGATATTGAATCTACTGCCTGGGGCGCTTTGGCATTGTCAAAGGCAAATTTTGTTGGTGATGCAGAATCTTCCTTGAATTGGCTGGAAGCAAATAAGAATGAAAATAACTGCTGGCCTCAGCAGGGCTGTTCAACAGTGCCAACATCTCTTGCAGTTCTTGCCTATAGGGAAGGTGCAAAAGATACAGCCAAATTTGAAAATTATTTTAAGTCTGCATTAAGGGGCAATGCCGGCAGCGGCAAATGGCTTTTGGAAGTGACAACCTCTGAAACTGGTGCATGCAAATTATCCTATACAATCAATGATCAATTAGAAGAAAAAGAAGTTTCTGTTGAAGCTGGCAAATTCCCTGAATGCGGTGGAACAAATTTCTTTGACTTGAATTCATGCTTGAGAACAAACCTCTTGGAAAATAATCCAAATCTGGTTATCGATATAGACTGCTGTGATTTTGAATCTGCTCCGTTTATAACGCTTGTCTATAAATCTGGAAATTCTTTTTACATTGTTACAAGTGAAGAGAGCAATGTTATTTCTTTGACAGTTCCTAATGGCTGTTTTGGAAGAGGTACAGGCGATGCCTGCAACACCCAGGCAACATTATACGCAGCATGGGCTTTGGCTGAAATGGGCAGTGAAATTGATACTTCTGTTTATTTAAGGGAAAACTATGATGAAAATGATGCCTTGCATAATAGCTTCCTTTACTTTATATCAAAAGACGTAAAATATCTTGAAAAACTAAAAAAGCTTCAATCAACTGACGGCGCCTTGGATCGTAATGCAGTTAATACTGCTTTGGCAGTAAAGGCTTGGGAAGACAGCCCAACAGCCTATGAAGTTGAAATCGGCAAGGCAACATCTTATTTAAAGAGCAGGCAAAGGGACGATGGCAGTATAAATAGTGAAGTGAAAGATACTGCTGCAGCAATTTACGGTGCATTTGGCTATGGCGCATCTTCAGCCCCGACATGTACTGACGGGTTAAAAAACCAAGATGAAAGAGGTATTGATTGCGGAGGAGTCTGCCAGGAGCTTTATGGATACGACTGCTGTGATAATGGCATTTTGGATGATGGCGAAGATGCTGTTGATTGCGGCGGCTACTGTGATCCTTGCGACGGTGCAGGTACAACTCCAACAACCAACCCCTGCGTAATTAATTCAAAATGCGAAGTGGACTATGGTGAAACAGCAGAAAATTGCGAAGATTGCTTTTGCGGTGATGGAGAATGCGATAGTACAGAAGATTCTGTATCCTGCCCTGATGACTGCCAGGAAGATGTAGTTCCTGAACCAGTAGCTCCTTCAGAGCCAGTCTGCGGTGATGCAATATGTGAAGGCGATGAAGAGGATACATGCCCTCAGGATTGTGAAGTGGGGGAAGAGAGCAGTGCATTTGCAACAGTTTTAATAATTATTATTATACTTGTATTATTGGGTGGAGGCGGCTTTTTTGCTTATAAGAAAGGATGGATAACTTTACCTTTTGGTGGAGGTGCAGCACCTGCACAGCCGCAAAGGCCAAAATATAAGCCTTTTAGTTCAAGGCTTCCAGGGAACAGAACGCAGCCAGTCCCTCCAGCAAGGCCACAGCCGGCAAAGCCAAGCTCAGGCATGGATAAATTAAGCAAAAGTCTTGAAGAAGCGAAAAAGCTTCTAAAGAAATAAAATGCATTTAAAATATATCTTTTTATTTATGATTTTGATGTCTTCAGTTGTATTAGCTGATTCTTTGAATATTTTAAATGAAGATTACCTGCCTGGAGAAGTGTTGATGGCTAATCTGGAAACAGAAAATTTCCAGCTTGCAGATTTAAGCCTGCTTGGCAATTCTTCTAACTCTATCCCTATAGGATTTCTGTCTTATAAAAAATCAGAATCATCATACTTAGTTTATTTTAATGTTCCAGAACTTGAAAATCAAACATGCAGCCTGTCATATAATGAATTAAATGATACATTTATGGTTATGCAGGGCAATTCAATATCTGTTAGCCCCCCGATTATAAGGCTAGCCTCTGAAAAAAACAAATTCTCTTTAGAGCTCAAGAATAATGCAGAAGAAACAATAGAAGTAGAGATAAAAGCCGCAGGTTCGCATATCAAGCCAGTAAGGCCAGAAATGTCACTATCCCCTTTGGGAAAGAAAACCCTTTATGTGAATTATAATGATACCGGAAGTTCTAATTTGATTATTAGTTATAATGGCAGGGCTTACAATATCGAAATTTTAGGAATAGAAAAAGAGGAGATTGAAGAGCCATTGCCTGAACCGCAATTGGAAGGCCAGTTAAAGTTTGTTGATGCAGCACCAATAAGCCATTCAGTTACAATCGGCCAGGAGATAGGCGGCATCCTAGAATTCACAAACACATTCCCGGTTGACCTCCATAACATAACCTTCCACGCTTCAGATGATTTGGCAGGCATTATAGATTTTAATGTTTCAATCTTTCCAGTGATAAAGCCCAATGAGTCATTGGAACAATTTATTTGGATTAATAAGAACCAAAATGCATTGCCCAAAAGATATCAAGGCGTAATACTGTTAAATTGCAAGGAATCCTATTCCCATGAATTGCAATTAGAGGTTGAATTTACTGCAGATTATAAAATTGATGAGCCTGAAGCTGAAGAGGGATTCAAGGTGGTTGGGCAGGAGGATTTTAATTTGACTGGCGATTTGCAGATTGGCGGGGAATCAGAAGCAGCACTTGAAGAAAAAGAAAAGAATCGCTTGCTGGGGATAATTATTGTGGCAGGGGTAATAATTCTTGCTTTGTTAATTGGCTGGAGGCTTAGACCAAAGCCAAGGATTCTTAAATTTAAGGAATATTTGAAATCTTTAGCTAAATAGCTAGGGGGCTTCCGTAAAATAAGTTGTCAAATTTTGGGAGAAAAAATATAGTTCCATTGAGGATGTATATCTCCATATTTTATATTCAATTTACTCATTTCATCATCCGAAATTTTCTTTCCTCTTTCATA
>JAYEMU010000052.1:0-3428 GCA_034718475.1 Nanobdellota archaeon | reverse complement strand
GCTGATGGAGTTGTTGAAGTTCCTATTTTAGAGAATCAAGCTGATGATAAAAGTCAAAATCAGGAAGACAATCAATGGCAAAAATTTCCTAAAGATGTGCAAAATTCAATTAAAGAAAAAGGCAAACTTTATGGAAATAGAGATAAATTGCATAGAAAATTAAAAAAGCTCCCTTCTGACAATGAAAAACCAACAATGAAAAAGCGTGCTTTAATTGTTGCAGAAATGGATGCAATGACTCAGAAAATGGAGTTTTTACGAGAAACTATTAAAGCATTTGAAGATGACAAAAGTTTAACAAAATTTCAAAACAAAATGGCTAAAGAACGAGCCAGTAAAGGAGAAAGGAAACTTGATGATATGAAAGATATTGAATTAGTAAAAGCAAGGAATAACGCAAGAGCTTATATTACCAACAGAACCAAAAGAATTAAAAACATGCCTGATGGTCCTAAAAAACAAAAATTTGAATTAAAGTTAAAGGATAAAAAGGCTGTTTTATTAGAAATTGAGATTTTAATTAAAAAGAGAGAAAAATAATGAGAACTGTAATAATCTTAGGAATGCACAGAAGTGCAACTTCAATGATTGCGAGAACATTACATAAATCAGGAGAAGTTTTTATGGGAGAAAAAAAACTCCTTCAGGGAAAAGGGAATAAAGCTGGACATTTTGAGGATTTATCGTTTTTAAAATTGAATGAGGAGATTCTTGAAGCTGCTGGTGGCAGTTGGGAAAATCCTCCTGATTATTCAGAAATAATGGCTTTAAAAAATGAGTTTAAAGAGAAAATAAAAAATGCTATTTGTATAGCATCCTCTTTCGCAAAAGATTTAGGCTTTAAAAGTTGGGGATTTAAAGATCCTCGCTCAATTTTAACAATTGATCTTTATATGCCTTTTTTACCGAATCCTCAATTCATTATCACTCATAGGAATTCAAAAGATATTGCAAAGTCATTAAATAAAAGGAGTGGAATGCCTATTAAAGAAGGAGTTGCCCTTTCTAAAATTTACAATATAAGACTCAAAAACTTTATTAATAGTTTATGAAATATAAAGCAGAAAATCAAAGATTTGAGAGAATAAAAAATTGGGCTTTAAGTCAAGAAGAAAACGGGAGACAACTCTCTGAACATGATAAAAGAGCCTTTGAGAGGTATGATTCAGCTGACAATCTACTGAGGAAATATCCCGTCAAAAAACATGTTGCTGAATTATTGAAAAAGAAATATGACATTTCAACTGCATCAGCATATCGAGATATTGAAGCAGCTGAAACTATTTTCAATTCAGTAAATCGAATAAATAAAGAATTTCTAAAAAGGTGGTTAATCGAGGATGCTATGACTTTGATTGCTAAAGCAAAAGGACAAAAGAAAAGAATCCTTGAAGATGGCACGGTTCAAGATGCTATTGATACTGATTTTAAAGCATGGAATCAAGCTCATAGTAATTTAATTAAAATATTAGGTTTTGATAGGGAAGATTCTCAACTTCCTGATCCAGCTTTATTTGAACAACATAATTATTATGCTGTAATAATGATCAACGGCACTCCAAAAAAAATGACTGAAAAGCAATTTCTTGAATTACCAACTGCTAAGAAAAATGAGGTGATTGAAGGATTTTATGCACCGATTGATGAGAAAGATGCAAAAAAAATAATGATTGATGGAAAAAGTTGTAAGCAGGAATAAATCTCAAATGGTCTCTTGGATTTTGCAACCCCAAAGCCAAATTGATATACACGGAAGGGGAACTGGGAAAAGTGCAGGAATTGGTCAAACGATTGATCGAAATGTAAAAACGATGCCCGGTGGCATTACTTCTGTAACAGGAAAAACTTATTCACAACTCCTTACCCGGACACTTCCGTCAACTTTTAAATTTTTAGAACAACAATTTGGCTATGTAAAAGATTGGCATTATGTGATTGGAAAGCGACCTCCAAAATTTTTTAATTCAACATTTGACAGAATTAATAAATTTGATAATGTAATTTCTTTTATCACAGGTCATGCTTGCCTTCTCATCTCTCAGGATAGGAGCGGTTCTGGACGTGGTCCGAACTTAGATTTTGAAATTATTGATGAAGCTTTATTGATTGATAAAGAACAATATGATGAAGAAATTGCTCCTGCAAATCGGGGCAATGATGAAATTTTTGGTATTTTCTCCAAAAATCCTTTGAATTATCATCACGGTTTTCACTATTCCAGTTCCATGCCTCCAACTCAGGCGGCTAAGTGGCTTTTAAAATATGCCGATTATTATGAGAAGGAAGCAGGAATAAATATTTTCAAACTTTGGAATGAAGTTGTTAATATGCAAATTGAATTATTATCAATCAAAGATGCTGAAGAATATAAGCTCCAATATAACGAAATTCAAAGGCGAAGAAAAACTATGCTTCCTTTTGTTTCAAAGGCTGGAATTTTATTCACTTTGGCAAATGCTTTTGATAACGATAAGATAGATTTTTTCAATTACTTAAAACGAGGACAATCTCGTCTTATTAAAATGAAATTCCTTATTGAAATGATGAATTTCCTAATGGATCAGGTTGAAGATTGTTTTTATAACATTGTTGATGAAAGGCATATATATTATAATGCTGATAATGATGATTTTACAAAAGGAATAGCTGAAAATACTAATTATGATTTCAATAAATTACAGCAAAGAGATTGCAGATTTGATGCAGATTGTGATTTAAACACAGAATTAGAGCTTTCATTCGATTGGGGGGCTCATATTTCTTTAATGACAGTAGGTCAAGAAAAAGAATTTGATTTTGTTGAAGGATTTTATCAACAAACAGACAATTATATTAACGAATTCTTCGTGAAGCCTCAAGGTGATAACATAATGATTGATGATTTGATTGATGAATTTTGTAATTATTATCGATTTCATACAACTAAAGAATGCTTATATTATAAAGATAAACACGGAGATGTTAAGCTCGCCAATTCTTCTTCATCTTTTAACGAGCAAGCAATTACTCGTTTACAGAAAAACGGATGGACTGTAATTTTACAAGAACATCGAGGGCAAGAACCACCGCACCACGAAAAGTATTTGTTATGGTCAAATGCTTTAAAAGAAAATAATACAGATCATTACCCTCGAATCCGCTTTAATGGTAATAATTGCAAGTATTCAATCATTTCCATGAAAAATACTTCAGTAATTGAAAAAGATAATAAATTCAAAAAAGACAAACGAAGCGAACGACCTTCATCAGGAGTTGCTCCTGAAGAAGCAACACATTTCTCCGATGCAGTCGATAAAAAATTCTGGACAAAATATAATGAGCTGCTTAAAGGTTTGAGTGATTTCATCCCCGCCAATTATTAATATAAATACAATTAACTATCAATTAAGCAGTTAAGGTATTCATATATCCTTAATCTACTAAAAAAC
>JAYEMU010000051.1:0-3465 GCA_034718475.1 Nanobdellota archaeon | reverse complement strand
TTGCAAAAAGACATTAAGCTTTTGCTGGATGTTAAAAAGGAATGGTTTGAAGACATTGATGTTATTAAAAAAGATCCTAAAATAGAAAAAATAAAATTAACTTTAAATAAAAAAATATCAGAAAATCCGGATAGAAAAATAATTATTTTTACAGAATATAGCGATACTGCTGACCATATTTATAAAAAGATAAAAAATGATTTTAAAGTTTTTAAATATTCTTCAAAATACGCTTCCGTAAAAAATAAAAAAATAATAGAAATAAATTTTGACGCTGGATGCAAAGAAAACGAAAAGCAGAATGATTATGATATTTTGGTGGCGACTGACGCAATTTCAGAAGGATTTAATTTGCATAGGGCTGGGATTGTTATCAATTATGACATTCCATATAATCCGACAAGGGTTATTCAAAGAATAGGTCGCATTAACAGAATTAATAAAAAAGTTTTTGATAAACTTTTTATTTATAATTGTTTTCCTTCTTTGATTGGCGAGCAAGAAACCAAAGTCAAAGAGCTGTCAACTTTAAAAATAAATATGATAAACGCTTTGCTTGGAAATGACACGCAAACTTTAACAAGCGAGGAAGAAATAGAATCATATTATAAGGAAGAATATAAAAAAAGCCAAACAACAAATGAAGAAGAGTCATGGGATATTAAATATCAAGAACAACTTTCTGAAGTTAGCAAAGATATTTTGGAAAAAGCGAAAAGCAAAAAAATTATTCCTTTTAGAACAAAAATTAAAAGAACAATTAAAAAAGGCAAAGCAGGCGTTTTGATTTTTGCTAAAAAAGACTCTGATTATATTTTTAAATTTTCAAATAATAAAGATGAGCAGAAAATTTTAGGCAGAGAAGAAGCCTTGGAATTATTAAAAGCGAATATTTTTGAAAAATCTGAAAAAATTAGCGCGGATTTTAATAAAATTTTTAATAATTTAAAGAAAAATTTATTTAATAATAATATTAAATTAAAAAGTGATAAATCTGACAGAGATTTAGCTAACAAAATAGAAAAATTTATAGACAAGTTCCCAAAAGAAAAAGATTATTTAGAAGATTTATATAATATGGCAGTAGATTTGCGGACTTTATCAGGCTATGGCGAAAGATATATTAGAAATCTTAAGATGAATAAAAACGCGGTTGATGATCTTAAAAAACAGATTAAATATTCTTATATTCAATCCGAAATAAACAAAGCCAAAAAAATAGACGAAGGAGAAGAAGTGTTGATTTTGGCAGAGGAATTGATTTGAAAAAATGAATTTTAAAATTAATAAGACAAAAATATGAAACAAAATAATAATTTTGCTTATATAGACGGCAATAATTTATATCGCGGAGTAAGTAATTCTGGCTGGAAAATAGATTTTTATCGTTTTCGCAAATGGCTATCTGACAAATATGGAGTTGTCTGCGCTTATTATTTTATAGGTTTAATATCAAAAGAAAAAGATCTTTACGCCTTTTTACAAAAAGCTGGGTTTACTTTAATTTTTAAAGAAGTTGTTTATAACGGTTCTGGGGATCCAAAGGGTAATTGCGATGCGGATTTGGTTTTGCAATCAGTGATTGACGCTTATGAGAATAATTGTGATCGGCAAAATTTGGTTACAAGCGACGGAGATTATGCTGGATTAGTAAAATTTTTGCAAGGAAAAAATAAACTTCGCGCTGTTTTATCGCCAAGTGTTAGTAAAAAATGTTCAATTTTGATTAAACGGACTAATGCGCCAATTGTTTATTTAAATGATGTAAAAAATAAAATTCGTTTAAAAAGAAAAAGCCCCCATTAAGGACGAGCCTCAACAGGGTCTTTTTCGTAGTGATTCTATTATTATTGTAAGATATAAAAAATAATCTGTCAATGGTAAATGGCTGTACAATATTAAGTGTGGTGTATAACTAAAAAGTAGTGGTAATATTAGCTGTATAAATGAGTTTCCCAACTCAGCTAAAAAATAACCACTACTTCTATGAAAAAATATAACAATAAATTGTTTAATTTACAAGGACTACTAATTGGAAGAATTAATTTTAACGACAAAAAACAACAAATAATATTAAATGTAAGAAGTCCTAGAAAATTTGCTAAATGTCCATATTGCCATAAAAGCACAAAAAGAGTACATCAAACTAGTTTTAGATTAATTAAACATGGAATGTCTGATTTTAGGGTAGTTATTTTAAATTTGTTTGTTAGAAGATTTAAATGTGTACATTGTAAAAAAATATTTACAGAACAGTTTGTAGGAATAGACAGGCGTCGCACCACAGTTAATTTTAGATTGCATCTATTAGATTGGTTGCAAAGAAATAGTTTTAGATATATTGGACAAAAATTTAATATTGCTCCAGCTACATTGGTTAGATATCTTCTAGAAATGAATGGCAATATAAAAATAGATTGGTCTAAGGCCAATGTAACAAAATTAGGAATTGATGAACATAGTTTTAGAGGCAAAAGAATGATTATTACTATTACAGATTTATCAAACAAAAAATTGCTAGCAATATTAAAAGGAGACAGTCAAAGAGATTTAGAACAATTTATCAATGAAATACCTAAGGAATATAGGGATAGGATAGATGAAGTGTGTACTGATTTACGTTCTAGTTTTGTCTCAGTTATTCACAAATATCTTCCTGGTGCCATGCACACCGCAGATAGATTTCATGTTGAAGTTTTAGCTAGAAGAGCTTTAGATGAAATTAGGACAGTAGTTCAAGATGAGGGAATTGGTAGTAAAATGAATATGAAAAAAGTATTATGGTCTAACAAGGATATGCTAGATGAATATGGACTAAGAAAATTAGAAATAGTTTTTAAAAAATACGAAAGATATCCAGTTTTAAAACAAGCATGGATTATTAAAGAACAAATTATTCATATGTACCGAGCAGAATCAGAGAAGGAGGCTAAGAAAAGATATGCGCACATTATGATGTTGCTTGAAACCAATGCCCATTCTAGGTATCTATCAACGCTACACGGGACTCTCAAGAAGTGGAAAGTGCCAATCCTGAATTACTTTAAAAATAAAACAACCAACGGATTTACCGAAGGTTGCCATACAAAGATTAAAATGATCAAAAGAGTTTCTTTTGGGTTTAGAAATATAGATAACTATATTGCCAAAATGACCTTAGCCTTTTTGCCGTTATCTTTCATTATAAACTACCACGCTGTTTGACGTAGAGCCTTTTTCTTTTGCTAAAATAAAAAATATGTTAAAATAAATTAAATATTAAAAAATTGTTTTTGATTTTATGAATTTTGATTCTAATCCAAACAAAAATTTAAATATTAAAACTAAGTATGGCGAGTTCAGCCGTTTTCCAATCAAAACACAGCTGATAAAACCAGATGATAATTTGTTTGGTATTATAAAAAAATACGCCTTGCCTTATATCAAAAATAATGATATACTTTTTATAAGCGAAAAAGTTATCGC
>JAYEMU010000050.1:0-3486 GCA_034718475.1 Nanobdellota archaeon | reverse complement strand
AATATTCCAATGAAGGAAACAAAACTTTATATTTTCTATAATTCTTGCTTTTTACTAAATCATCAATTGTATCATATTTTGGATGGCAATCATCATTCGGGCCTATGCCCAATGCCCCAAACTTTCCATCTTTTACATACAAAAACATGAGATGGGCTTGAATTTTTTTATCTCCAGCCTTATAACCCATGCCAAGCAGCATGGGAAAATATCCATCATCACTTAATAAAGCAGCTATTGCATATGCAAAGCCGTCACAGTCATCCATAGTATTTGTATGTATCCATTTGAAAGATGCATGATAATCAGATTGATTAAATACTTTTTCATCTTTAATATACTGCAGATAGGAATCCCGATACTTCATTGCTTTTTCTAATGTATCAACTTCCTTGATTGCTTCCTTATATGTCATGGCGCCGTATTTTTTAAGAAATTCCTTGTCTTCTAATTTAAAATCATCATCCTTAAGCCTTTTTTCAATATTCTTCAATCTTAATTTTCTTAAATTTCTAGTTTTTTCAACGAATTTGATTTTAGGCTTATGGGCTCTTGCAGTCTCTGAAACCCTGTAGGCTATGGATCCCAAATTAATGCCTAAATAAAAAACAGTAAAAACACCTGTAATTTTTTTTAGTATATTTCGCATTTTATCAAGTATTATATGCCTAAAATAATATATAAACCTTTTGTTATTGTGTAGTAGTTAAATAAATAAGTTTGGCCTATATATTAGTTTTTCTTTCCATTTCATTTCATTGAAATTAGTAAAATAAGGGGTTAATTCCAGTATTGAATCCAGATTGTAAACATATTGCTTGCTTGTAAATTTGTTAAGTTTTCTTGCTTCTCTTATTTTTAGTTCATCTTTATATAATTGAAAAATATCATCTTCATACCTGCCTAAAATTTTATTGCGCTTTTTTTCATCTTTTAAATATTCCAGCATTCCAGCATGCTGCACCCCTGCAATAATTGCAATTGTGGGCTTTTTATTAATCAGCTTTGATTTAGCCTTTTTTTTGCGAATTATAGGCGCTATTACTTCATCTATCTTTTTTGCAATTATAGCATTTCTTAAATTGATTACTTTGGTGGAAAATAGTTCTGTATGAAAATATATTAATTTTGGTGTAACCTTATCAGCCTTGCCCTTGTTAAAAGCTAAATGATAAGGGGCATAAAAATGGCCGCCTAATAAATAGAGGCCTAAAAGGCAGCTTGCGCTATGGGCGCAGGACATTTTTAGGAAATTCCTCCTGCTTGTTTTCTTTTGCAGCAAAGTTTCAGCCTTTTCCATCTTATACGCTAAAATCCCTTCAGCCAAGCTAGAAATTCCAATTGCGGACAAGCCCAAAATTGAAGCCAGCACAAATCTTCGGGAAGAATCATTGCCGAGAAAGACATCAGGCAGATAAAATGGGATTATGCTTTTTGTTTCCTTAATATTTTTTAAGATGCTGCTAATATTAAAGTTATTTAAGCTGTCTATGCCTAAATAAGATTTGGGGGTTTCCTCGACCACAATGGCGTCAAGGTCTTTTATATTATTTTTGCTGAAAATATCTTCTTTGATAACTAGATTTTTTTGATTTAAATAATCCAGAAGTTTTTCCAGGTATTTTTTTATTTTTGGCATCTTATTGAATTCTTTACCAATAATAGGTATGTCATTAATATTTAAAGATCCATGATGCCCATATACTTGATAATATTTTGCATTATTACTTTCAAAAAGCCAACTTCTCATGTTTTATATAAGTAAATAGAACAAAACATAAATAGTTTTCTGAAAAAAAAGAAAAAATTAAGAGTTTAGAATCGAAACTTTGATCATGGCATCATCAGTTTCAATGGATTTTACAACATCCATGCCTTCAACAACCTTGCCGAAAACTGCATGTAGGTTGTCAAGATGCGGCTGGGCTGCTTCTGTTATGAAAAATTGAGAACCACCTGTATCTGGTCCTGCGTTTGCCATGGAAACTATCCCTTCAGAATCATGCTTCAATTCTGGATGGAATTCATCTTTTATTTTATAGCCTGGCCCGCCTGTGCCATCGCCATTTGGATCTCCACACTGGATCATGAATCCGCGTATAACCCTATGGAATGTCAAGCCATCATAAAAGTTCCCTTCTGCAAGCTTGATGAAGTTTGCTGTTGTTTCTGGCGCCCGTTTTTCATAGAGCTCAAATTTTATATTGCCTTTATCTGTTTCAATCAGGGCAAACCTATTAGCAGTTTCATCTAAAGCTATTTCATTTGTATTTAAAGTGGTGTCTCCAGTTGGCCAAATTGCCTCATCAACATCAGCCTTGAATAGGAATATGCCAAATGCGACAACAATTAAAAGCCATATTATATTTTTTGTTTTAGCCATTTTGTAATTATAATTTTTTAATGATTTATAAAACTTATTGAATACTATATAATGCCTCAATCTATGCAAACTTAGCTGACCTGACTTTCTACTTACAAAATTCCAAAAGTTTTATAAAAACTATATGACTTAGTTAAGTTAGTTGCAATGTGGTATAAAAAATATGGTTGGAAAGAGAATCCTTTTTTTATTAAGTATAATACTGATATAGTCGGTTTTGATAATGAAAAGGATAAAATTCTTGACTATGTCAATTCAGGGGATATATGTATTGTTATTGGCAGGCCAGGGGTTGGAAAGACTTCTCTTCTAAAATGGCTTCAAAAAAAATTAAAAAGATATAAGGTATTTTATTTAAGTGCTGAAGGCTTGCCGGAATTTTACAGCCTAAGCAAGAATATTAAAAAAAGCTTTTTTAAGAAAAATGTACTGTTGTTGGATGAAGCACAGCTATCAGATGAAAATTTGAAGATGGAACTTAAAATGCTGTGGGATACTAATGTTTTAAAGAGTGTTGTAATTGCCCAAACACATGAAGGAATAAAAAATTATTCTGAAAGCTTTAAAGAAAGAGTGGGCAAAAGGGTTTTGAGATTAAGGGGGATAAACTCAAAATCTGCTTTTGAATTAATTAATAGAAGAACTAAAGACAAGAATCCCTTTGATGAAAATATGGTTAAGCTGATTACTGATGATGCTAAGCAAAATCCTAGGCGAATTTTAGAGAATTGTGAATTATTATGCATCGAACTGCAAAATGAAGAATTAAAACAAAATCAAATTAAAGAAATTTTAAAAAACAAAAAAACTGAAGAGCTTTTTGACTTGATTAAATTAGAAGAGCCCAAAATCCCGGATAATCTTATGCCAATTGACGAAGAAAAGCTTAAGGATTTCAGCCCTATGCAGAAAAGGCTGATTATGGTTTTACTTGAAGGGCATAGGACAACCAAACAGCTTTCCAAGATTCTAAATTCTTCTGAAGGCAGTGTTGGAAAACAATTGAGTAAGCTTGCTGAAAAAGCTGTTGTAATAATCATAAATCATAGAAGGCCCAAAGTTTATGGCCTGGCAAAAAATTTCAAGGCAGAAATCTAAAAATT
>JAYEMU010000049.1:0-40580 GCA_034718475.1 Nanobdellota archaeon | reverse complement strand
CAGTTAATCTTACTATAACTTCACAATTAATAATTAATTTTACAATGGATAATGTTAGTTTTGGCAGTGGATATGTTAAATCAGGTGCAAGTGCTTGTGTCTTGTCAACAGGGGAAACTGCTGAAGATACTGCAGGTTGTGCCAGCTTTAATACGCCGGGGATTGTCCATGGCTTATTGCTTGAAAATATTGGGAATGAATATGCTGAAGTGAATTTGTCAAATAGGAATTGGAGCAGCAGCATGATTGGCGGCACTGAACCAGGCTATGCTTGGAAATGGTCTAATGTTTCTAATGATGTAAATGTTACTTGTGAGGATTATAATTTTACTGGTGCTGATATTATTTATAATACTTTTGTAAACTTGACAAGCTCTAATTATTTAGGTGAAAATGGCAATGACATAGGCAAAGTCTTGTGCAAAAAATTGAATTATACTGATGGCAGCAATGATATAAACATAACTTTTAAGCTTCATATCCCTCAAAATGCCCCTGCAAGAACTTTGGATGACATTTGGTTTGCTTTTGCAACTTTGGCATCTTAAATATTATCTCTTGAGAGATAATGGTGGCTTAGTTGGGAGATTAAGATGAATAAAAATAATATTGCAAAATTTTTTATTATTATAATTATTTTTTCATTTTCTTTAAATCTAGTTTTTGCTACTGGAATCAGCCCTGCAAAAAAAGTATTCAATTTTTATCCTAATTCAGAATATGATTTCACTTTCAAACTTTATGGCTATTCCAACATTGAGGCTGAAGTGAGTTGTCCAGACATAATAAAGGTTAATGCAATTGAGGCTCAAGAAGAGTTTCATATTGCTTATGTTACTTTAACATTTCCAGAGAAAATGGACAATCCAGGCATAAATAAATGTGGAATAAAGTTTCTTGAAAAGACTGAAAATGCACATTATGGGATTGGTACAAAAACTTCTGTAGGTGGCCAAATATTTATTAATGTGCCCTACCCTGGGAAGTATGCAGAAATTAATTTATTAGCTGACAATGTAAACAAAGGAGAGCCTATATTGTTCAAGGCATCAGTAATCAACAAAGGGGATGAAGAGCTAATTAATGTAAGGCTGCCTATTCAAATTTTAGATGTTAATGAGAAATTGATTGATATAATATTTACAAATACTGATTCAATAGTGCCATTTCAGAATAAAGAATTTTTTAGTTTGTGGGGGACTTCTGATATAGACTCTGCAGAATATAAAGCTTATATAGAATTTGATTATGGCGGGGACAAACCAGCTATAGCTGAAACAAAATTTTTAGTTGGGAAAAAATTAGTAAAGTTTATCGAGGCATCTAAAAATGGTTCAGTTAATGAAATAAATCCTTTTGATGTGAAAGTGCAAAGCTGGTGGGGGGATAAGATAACTAATGTTTTTGCTGAAATAAAAATGACAAATGATTCCGGTGTTGATGCTGGAGAATTTAAAAGTGTTAGTGTTGATTTAAAACCTTGGGAAGAAACGATTTTGGAAGGGTTTTGGAATGCTAAAGAATATAGCGGTGGAAAATATCATGCCAACATTACTATTAATTATGAAGGCAAAAAGTCTTCAGCTATATGGGACTATTATTTATTGGATGCTACAAAGTCAAACTTTAATACATTTTTGAACACTGCCAAAAAAATAATTTTAAGCCCAATTACATTAATTGTTATAATTGCATTGCTAGTAGCAATAGATTTGATTGTAATATTTTATAAAAAGAGGGAAAAGAAAGATGAAAAAAAATAAAACCATTTTGATATTGGTTATAGTCTTCTTTTTAACTTTGGCTGTAATATCCCATGCTTACTTTTTTTATACAATATTAGATATTGAAGAATTTCCAATGATGCTTTTAGTTGGCAATAAAATTGGGATTGATGTTGGAGTGGATATGATTCGCTTTGGGAGAGTGCAGCCAGGGGGAGGCTCTTCGAGAATATTTTATTTAACAAATGATTACGATTTCCCTATTGTTGTTAAGATGTCCACATCAGGAATTTTGGCTAATTATGTTTCCTTATCTGCTAATAATTTTGTTTTAGCACCTTTAGAAAAAAAGGAAGTTAGTATTTCGGCAGGAGTGCCTAAAGATATGGCTTATGGCAATTATACTGGGAAATTGAAAGTAGTTTTAAAAAGAGAATAATAATGAAAATAAATAAAAAACTTTGGCTTATAGGATTGATAATTTTAATTAATTTGTATACCCTAGTTATTTTCTCATTTATTTTCTTGGAACCCTCTGGAACCACTTTTGAAAAGTTGACTGGCAAGCCTACTGGAAATATTGAATTATGCCTTGACCAATGGATAGAATTGGTGCAATTATCTGATCAAAAGGCATATGTGGGTATAGTTTATAATGTTGATATAAATGTCACTAATGATGCATCATATAGTGTATTGAATTATACAGATGATTCTGATTTGTTTGCTATTAATGAATCAACTGGTAAAATTAGCTTTATGCCAGTATTAGGTGATGTGGCTGCTTATGTGATAAATATTACAGTCAGCAATCTTCAATGCAATGAATATGATGATTACATGCTATTTAATTTGACGATAAACAGGTCGAATTATGCACCAATTCTAAATCTAAGTTCGAATTTTACAAATCTTGTTGAAGATGTCTTATTCATATTTGATGTTTCAAATAATGCTTCAGATCCAGATGGCGACCCTTTGTTATTTTATGATAATACCTCTTTATTTAATATTGGCTTAAATACAGGAATCATTGCTTTTATTCCAAATAATAATGATGTTGGCAATCATTCAGTTAAAATAACTGTTTCTGACAGGCAATATATTGATGATCAGGATATTATTTTTCAGATAAGAAATGTTAATGATGCGCCAGTTTTAGAAACAATAGGGGCCCAAACTGCTTATGTTAATCATACTTTTAAGCTTAATATCTCTGCTTATGATGTAGATGCAAATGAGAATTTAACATTTGCTTCAAATACTTCTTGGTTCTTTAACATGTCTGGACCGAATGCTACAGTGAATAATTATGTTCAAATGAATTTAACCCTTAATTTTACTGATTTTGACTTGTGGAATGGCACATATAGCATAAATATTACTGTTAATGATACAAATGGCACATTAGATTCAGAAGTCATAAGCTTTACAGTTACATATTTTAATCATGCCCCAAATATAACCTCTTATTATCCAATAACTAAGCAGTTTAGTTTGCAAAAGGGATTATCTAAGGAGTTTAATATTACCAAGGAAGATGTTGATGGTACAATCCCTTCAACAAAATGGCTTATTGATGATGTGGATATGAATCTTACATCTGATAATTTTACATGGTCAACTCAAGCCTATGCCTTAGGGGAGCATAATCTTACAGTTAGAATTACTGATGGTGCTTTGGATGATGCTGAATCATGGATAGTTACCTTGACTGCGCCGCCTGTACCTACAATACCTGCTCCAAAACTTTCAGGGATAGCATCTTCGCCAGGCGTAATTACTATTAGATGTATTGAATTATGGATATGTTCTGATTGGAGCATATGTTCTCCAATGGGAATACAAACTCGAGAATGTGAAGATCTTCATAAATGCGGCACTTTGAGGAATAAGCCTGAGGAATCACAATCATGCAAATATGTAGCCATACCAAGCTGTTTTGACGGTGTTCAGAATCAAAATGAAGTATTGGTTGATTGCGGGGGCATATGCAAACCCTGCCCTACATGTGATGATCTGGTCCAAAATCAAGGTGAAAAAGGGATTGATTGTGGCGGACCTTGCTTTGCATGCAAGGAAGTGAGAGAGCCTGCAAAAATTTCTAAACTGGTTTTTAGTAAAGAAGGTTTTGTTAAATTAAATAAATATTGGCTTTTTTGGTTTATTATTTCCTTGGTCATCCTTTCATTAATCAGATTTGGGAGGCATATACATTTACAGGGGGCATTTGCCTTAATTACCAATATAAAAATACCTTTTAGGATTTATAAAATCAAAAGCCTTTTAGCCAGATCAAAATCTTTAATGAAAAGAGGGAATGTAGTTAAAGCCAAGAAACTTTATAATAAAGCAAAAGAAATATACCTTGGGCTGCCAGGGGATATTAAGAAAAAAATCAAATTTTAAGCAGAAAGTTTTATATAACCTCTTTTCTTCTAAATTAATAAGTTGTACTACATTTAAAAGGGGTATGAATGGTACATAAAAGATATATTAAAAGGGGAGATAAAGTTTATGGGCCTTATCTTTATAAGTCTGTAAGAGATAATGACGGCAAGGTAAGAAATGTCTATTTAGGTCAAGCAAAGGATAAGCCTCAAACTTGGAAGATATTAGTATTTTTCTTAATTGCTTTTATTTTATTTTGTGGGGCATTCAGAGAATATTCAATGACTGGAGCAAGTGTTGTTACGCTACAAAAAAATGGAGTTATAAATAATCTTGGAAGGGTCCTTTTTAAAGATGGTGATTCTTATAAACTGAACATTGTAGATGGAAATAATTTTGTACATATTTCTGGGATTGAAGATCCACCTTTAAAGATAAATTTGGAAGTGAATAAACCTCAAGAGAAGATTATTAAATCAGATGTTGTTTTTGTAGACAATTTAAATATAAAAATTGCAAATATTATTCTAGAAAAGAAAGGACCAATTGATGCTATTTTTTATTGTGCCAATTATGATGCATTAACTAAAACTTGTGAAGATTGGGTAAAAACAGATATTCCTTTTGAGGATAATGAAAATACAGTTAGTTTTAATGTTGATCATTTTAGTGCTTATGGGGCAGGCGCATACACAAATATTTCAATTTGGGATGATACTGATTCAGGTTCAAAGTATAGTAACAGGACGCAAAATAAGGAAGGGGTTCCCTACAAGGGTGTTGGAAGTTATGTTGTTAATTTTTATGCGAATTATTCAAATACTTCTTTTGGGCCTATAATAGGCAATTGTTCAATCCGTTTTGATTATACTGGCTCTTATACTCCATTTTCACAAATGAACTATAGTGCCACTACAAAGCTATATGAATTTAATACCTCTTTTGATAGGTGGGGCACTTTTACTTTTGAAGTCAATTGTACAAACAGCACTCACGAAACCTTGAATTTAACAGATTCTTTTGTAATAAGCAATACTGCTCCTTATCAATTATTAGGTTCAGGTTCTACAGCGCCGTCCCAATCTTGCATTGAAGATTCTGCCTGCCTTTATAATTTAAGTGCAAACTTTTCAGATGATGATTCTAATGATTTGCCATTAAGTAATTTTGCAATATTCAATGCTTCTTCAACAGAATTCAATGATTGTTTGTCTATTGATTCAACTACAGGGGAAGTAACTGTAGAATGCACTTCTTCAAGCTTGGCAGGCAGCCATTATTTTACTGCAACTGTAACAGATGGCGGAGCATTAACCTCTTCTTCAGTTAAAGTGCCTTATGAAATTTCTGCTGTTAATGATTATCCCACTATTACCTCCTCTTTAACACCAACCTGTACAGAAGATTCTTTATGCAGTTTTTATGTCAATGCAAATGATGAGGAAAATGGGAGTATCAGCTCAGGTTCAGGCACTGGGTTTGGCTTATTGTTTTTTGGTGATAATTCCACTTTATTTGACATAAATGATACCAATGGTTCCATAAGCTTTCTTCCAACAAATGCAGAAGTTGGAGTCCATGTTATTGAGATAAATGTAACAGATTCAAATGATCCCAATGCAACAACATCCTCTAATTTGGTTTTAACTGTAAACCAACAAAATGATCCGCCAAATTTATTTTATGCTTGCGATAATGAATTGGAGCAGGCAGAAGATGTGTTCTTTTCATGCCATCTAAATACTTCTGATATTGATGTTGGTGATACCCATACTTATTCAGCCAATTATTCATGGTTCAATTTTAGCTGTGCAGGCGTTTCAGTTTCTAATGGCAATACTAGTTGCTTAGTTAATTTTATACCCCAGGATAACTCAGTTTATGCCCATTGGATAAATATTACTGTAACAGATAGCGGAGGCTTAAAAGATTCTGTGTTAATTAATTTTTCAGTAACTAATGTTGAGGATCTCCCAAAGTTTAATAATTTTTCAGATAATTTTTCAGCTTATGTTAATGCAACATTCACTTTGAATATGAGTGCAACTGATGATGATGTATATACACAGTTTGGTGAGACTTTATATTATTATGATAATACTTCATTGTTTGATATAAATTTTAATAATGGAATGATTATTTTTACTCCAAATGCTACAGTGGTTGGAACCCATTGGGTCAATATTTCTGTGAATGATTCATCTTTAAATGTTAATTCCACAGTTTTGAATTTCACAGTTTTTGCAAATGCCTTGCCCTTGTATACTGGCTTATTTAATTTTAATATTACAGATGGCGATGAGTTTATATTGAACATGTCCAAAAATACTTCAGATGCAGATGGGGATAGTTTTACGTTTACAGATAATACAACATTGTTTAATATTAATGAAACAACAGGCATCCTTAACTTTACTGCGAATGATAGCTATGTCGGTGAAAATTGGGTGAAAATAAATATTACTGATTCAAAAGGTGCTGTTAATTACTTTAACCTCAATTTTACAATTTATAATGTAAATGATACTCCTATTTTGGATTTTATCTTAAATTATTCGACAAATGAGGGCCAAGAATTAACTTTTACTGTCACTGCTGATGATGAGGATTTGGCCATACCCGGAACTTCTGAATATTTGCGTTTTTCAGACAATTCTTCATTATTTAATATCAATCCTGTAACTGGTGTAGTCTGCTTTACACCGGGGGCAACATCTAATGGAACTTACCGCATAAATATAACTGTTAATGATACTTCAGGTTTAATGGATTCGCAAGTTTTTGTTATAAATATAACTGATGCTGCTTTTCCCCCAGTTCTTGAATATGTTTGCGATAATGAAAGAAATGCTACTGAAGATGTGCCTTTTAGCTGTATAATAAATGCTACAGATAAAGATGCTGGATCTTATTTGTGGTTTAGGGCAAACTATTCCTTTTTTCAATTAAATGAAAGCAATATTTCAACTGTAAATGATGTAGCAACAACAATTGTTAACTTTACCCCAGTCCAAGATGATGTGGGCAATTATTCAATTAATATAACTGTTTATGATAACACTTATGAGGTTGTTAGTATTGTAATATATTTTAATATTTCAAGTGTAAATGATCCCCCAAACTTAACTTATATTGAACCCCAAGAGCTTACGGTTAATGCAGCATATACTTATACAGTTATTGCGACAGATGAAGAAAATGATAACATTACATATCATGATAATACATCTTTGTTTGAAATAAATCTTACAACTGGCAAAATCTCTTTCACTCCTAATGCACTTGATGAAGGAACACATTGGGTCAATATTTCTGTCAATGATTCCTTAAACCAGTTTGATTCCCAAATAGTCAATTTTTCGATATATACAGATACTGCTCCGGCTTGCACTATCTTTTTGCATGATATTTTAGGCAACCATATACCGCCTAAACATTTCAATGCTACTGAAAATACCTCTATAGGAAAATTCACGGTTACCTGTGCTGATCCCCCATCTGAAATATTTAGTTACAATTGGTATATAAATGGTACATTAAATAAGAGCGCTGCTAATGGTGTGGCATATGCTTCAACTTGGAATTATAATATTAGCTTTTATGAAGCTGGTGAAATTAACATTACTTTGGTTCTTAATGATTCTAATAATTTAGAAGTTAGGTATTATTGGAATGTAACTATCTTTGACTTGAATGCACCGCCTTTTATGTATTCGGATATACCTAACATTACAGACGGCTGGGACCAAGATGAAGACAGAGGCATTAATTTGAGTACTTATTTTTATGATATTGATGATGAAAATCTGACTTATTCGTGGTTTGAATATTCATTAAAGGAAACATTTACAAACATGAGCAATATTACAGTTGGGGATTCTTGGTTGAATGATTCTGGTGATTGGGGAATTGTCAATATCAGCAATAATCTTAAATATGTTCAATTGGATAATTCTGATGCATTCTATTCCATCTATAAAAGTAAAAACTATACAGACATAACAGAATATAAGGTTAAGTTAAGGTTTTTAACTACAGGCAGTGCTGGCCTGTGCATACAATCTATTGGCTCTTGCTTATATGGACAGCAAATATTCCTGAATGCTTCGAACAATAAAACATATTGGAGGAATGTTACAGCGGGTTCATCAACACAGACAAATGCTACTTATCCATTCAATATCACATTAAATTCTGATTATTGGATAAAAGTAAAACATAAAACAAATAATACATTAGTTTATGTCTCTTCAAATGATCAAACTTATAATTTTGCTTATAATATAAGCTATCCAAGCCTTAGGAAAGATTTGAGTCTTGGTTTGTTGTCGATTAATTCCAAAACTTATTATGATGATATAATTATCAAAGATCCAGATGTATCCAACATTACTATTACTGTAGATGAGGATATAGATAATATGACTTTTACTCCCCTTCCTAATTTTTTTGGTGAAGTGCCTTTGGTGGTGGTAGCCAATGATGGGAACCACAGCCGTGAATCAAATGAATTTTATCTAATCATTGATGAGGTTTCAAGGCCTGCACCTATCACTATTACACAAACACAAATGTCAAGTTCATCCCAGACCATCATAAAGAAACCAGCATTAGAAATTATTGTCCCGTCTTTCCTGACATTAAGCCCTTTAGCGAAGACACTTGTTCCGGTTGTCTTGAATAATACTGGAGAACTAAATCTGAATATAATAGAACTTTTAGCACAGACAAATGCAACTGAGCTGGCTTTAGTTTTGAGTGAAAGTGATTTTAGCATGTTAAATATTGGAGAGAGCAGAACAATTGAATTGGAAATAACTGCAGGGATTCTAACTCCTGATAGATATACTATTCTATTAGATGGATATGTGCAATCGCCGAAGTTGCATGAGCAGGCAAAAATTGTTGTGGATGTCAGGGAAAAAGATGCAGCTTTAAAGACCCAGCTTAAAGAACAAATACAATTCACAAGAGATTTATTTTTACAAAATCCTGAATGCGTGGAGCTTAATGAATTATTGGATCAGGCGCAGCAATTGTATGCCCTTAAACAATATAAGCAAGGGCTTGAATTGGTCCATCAGGCCAATGAAGGCTGTAAAAATTTTATAGCTGAAGAAAAGAAAAAAAGAACTCCTGGAGATGTTGTTTTTAAAGCTAAAAATTTCTTATTTGAAAATTGGAAGGCAATTATTTTAGAATTATCAGCTTTGATATTTGCAATTTTGTTAATAATGTATTATTTTAAAAGAAGGAGGTTTAGCAAGCCGCTTTAATTTTTATAATAAAATATAAAAAGATGTAAATCTTAGGATTGAATGTATGGAACAAAAAAAATTTCAAAAATATCATAACTTATTGGTTGATGTTAAAAAAGAAGTAAGGAAGGCAGTTATTGGTCAAGAACAAGTAGTGGATGGGTTTTTAAGAGGCCTTCTGGCAAATGGCCATGTTTTGGTTGAAGGTATTCCAGGTATTGCTAAAACCCTTTTGGTTAGGACTTTGGCTAAAGTAACAGGCTGTGAATTTGCCAGAGTTCAATTTACTGTGGATTTGTTGCCTACTGATATTATTGGGCTACAAACTTATCAAGAGGGCAAGGGATTTTATACAATTAAGGGACCAATATTTGCTAATTATATATTAGCAGATGAAATTAATCGTGCCCCTCCAAAAACTCAATCAGCTTTATTAGAGGCCATGCAGGAAAAACAAGCAACAATTGGCAAAGAAACATTTGCCATGAAAAATCCTTTTTTTGTTATGGCTACCCAGAATCCTATTGAACAAGAGGGGACTTATAGGTTGCCTGAAGCACAAGTTGATAGGTTTCTTTTTAAATTGCTAATGGGGTATCCATCCATGGATGAGGAACAACAAATTCTCAATACGAATATCTCCCTAAGAAAATTTGAAGAGTTTAAATTAAATCATGTATTATCACCAAAAATAATTTTGGATTTGCAGAAATTTGTTCAAACAATTTATCTTGATAAGGATATTGAAAAATATATTGTAAGAATTACAGATGCAACTAGGAATCCAGCCAAATATAATATTAAATATGCAAAATATATTGATTGGGGCGGATCTCCAAGGGCTTCAATTGGGATGTTTATTGGTTCTAAAACTCAAGCACTTCTGCAGGGGAAAGAATATGTAACGCCACAGCATGTAAAGGACGTAGCTTATGATGTTTTAAGGCATCGCTTAATGCTGACTTATGAAGCTGAAGCTGAAAAAATTACTCCAGACATGGTTATAAAAGAAATTCTTTCTAGAGTGCCTGTTCCTTAAAATGGCAAAACAGAATAAGAGAAGATTGAATGTTGAAGTAACCCCCATAGTTAAAAAAATTGAAGCTTTAACTAAGAGGCTGGTCAGAACTCAAATTCTTGGAGAATATATAAGTCTTTTTAAGGGGGGTGGCTTAGAATTTGATGGATTTAAGGATTATAATCCTGCATTGGATGCAAGTGAAATTGATTGGAAAGCTTCAGTTAGAACTAAAAAACTTTTAGTAAAAAAATATAGGGAAGTTAGGGAATTAGAAATTTATTTTCTTTTAGATGTTAGCCAAAGTATGATATTTGGTTCAACTAAAAAATTAAAAAATGAATATGCTGCAGAATTTCTTTTAGCTATGGCTTATACAATTCTTTCTGCAGGAGATGCAGTTGGCTTAATTGCTTTTTCTGATCAAGTAATGCATATAACACAAGCTAATAAAGGGACGCCACATTTTTACCAAATGGCTGATCAAATTATTGACCCTGATTTGTATGGTGGTGGCTTTAATTTCGATGCTGGAGAAAAATTTGCATTAAATTTCATAAAGAAAAAAGGTTCTGTGGTTATTGTTATTTCAGATTTTTATGGGCTACAAGATAAAGCATGGCAACATAGAATGCGTTTGATGGCTGCTAAGTTTGATTTAATCTGCATTCTAGTAAGAGATCCAAGAGATAAAAGTTTGCCTGATAAAGTCGGCCAGGTAATAGTTCAAGATCCTTATACACATGAAAGATTACTTATTGACTCATCATTGCTACAGGAAAGATATAGTTCTTTTACTAAAAAACAGGATAAGAATCTTTTTGCTTTTTTTGATGATCATAGTATTGATTATATGGAGCTTTCTACAGATCAGGATTATTTAGAATCATTATTCAAATTTTTTGATATGAGAAGAAGAAAAAAATGGAGATAGTTTTTGCAAAACCAGTATACCTTTGGGTAATAGGGATATTGCCCTTATTGATATTTATTCATTTTTATAGTTTGAAGCATGGCAAAGAACAGGCTTTGAGATTTGCAAATTTTGATGCCATTCGGAGAATAACTGGTGGTGAAATAGTAAGCAAAAATGTTTTATTATTGCTAATGAGATTGATTGTGGTTATTTTTTTAATTTTTGCGGCAGCAGGTACATCTTTGTGGTATATAGGAACATCAACTGATTTTGAATTAGTTATTGCCATGGATGCATCCAGCAGTATGCTTGCTGAAGATTATCTGCCTAATCGTTTAGAAGCTACAAAAGAGGCAATGCTGTTATTTGCAAACAATCTGCCAGGCCATATTGACATGGGCTTAGTTACTTTTTCTGGTGCAAGTTATATCCAGCTCCAGCCTACAAGTGATGTTAATCAAATAATTAATACAATAAAAGGGGTTGAAATTGAAAAGTTGGGTGGGACAGACATTGGGCAGGCGATTATTACTTCTGCCAATATCATGAATTCTGATAAGCCCAGGGCCATAGTTTTACTTACAGATGGCCAGGATAATGTTGGGATTACTCCCCAATCTGGATTAGAATACATTAAGGATGATAGAATTGTAGTGCATACAATTGGTATAGGCACTAAAGAAGGGGCACCAATTGGGGACATATCTGCTACTTTCCGCTTAGATGAAGAGGGGCTTAGAGAAATAGCAGATAGTACTGGCGGACAATATTTTAAACCAACAGATGAAGAAAGTCTTAAAGAAGCATTTTTAGCAATTGCCAATTTTAGGCAAAGTCCAATTAAAAAAGATTTATCATTATATCTTTTAGCAGCTGCAATATTCTTCTTGTTTGTAGAATGGGGATTAATAAGTACTAAATACAAAATTATTTAAGTTTAAAACAGGATTTTGAATTATAATAATATCTAATAACTGATTGTGCAGCAGATATCCCCTTGGATGTCCTATATCTGGTTAGATGTAACAAATGGGATTTGTTGTTAAGCAATACTTCCTGCTCTAAGTTTTTACGTTTATAAACTTGAGGTTCAATTGGTTTCACAATTGCTTTTGTAAAATCTTTGTTATAAATTATTAAAAGATTTATGGCATGAGCAAATCGGCTATTTGCCTCTACTGTATATGCAATCTGCATCCTTTTTAATTCGAGAGATAAATTTTCCCAAAATTTTCCTTTTTTATTTTGGCTTATATTTCTCATTATTTCGTAAATAGAAGTTAAAGCTATTGCAAAATCATCACAGTCTCCCAAGTAATAGGGTTTATGCTTTGTTAAAAATTCAGACAACGTCTGTCTGCTGTCACCAATTGTTTGAAATGCAACACTCATTTTATTTATTGAGGAATTAAAATTATGTGTTTTATATCCTTCAGTACTTAAAGAATATTTGCCCTTGCCTGCATCTGTACTTATATCTTTTCTAAAATAATTAATTGCAGATTTGGCCAAATTAAGATGGCCTTTTTTGATTTTGCCAGTTTTATAATTTTTTAGTATTTTTTCCAAACCCTTTCTAACATATCTTTTAGCTATTACTGAATCAATACTGCGTTTCATAAAAGCTTTTGCTGTAAATTTATTTTTTGAAGTATCATTTACTTCTATCGTGTTAGGTTTATAAGCAGGATGGATTCTGGGGAGGAAATTATCAGTTAATTTCTTTTTAGGATTCAAGTCAAAATGATAATCCAGATAATACCATTTCTTTTGCTGTTTATAATATGAATATTTTATGTTTGGCCTATCATAAGAAAATCTGGAAGAACAACTAGGGATACTCATTGCTGTTAAAAGCAAAAGAATTTTTAAACTTTTTTTCACGATATTCTTATGATTTTAGATTTTATAAAGTTAATCATAAATTTCATTTAAATTTAATAGGGTTTTAACCTCTGAGAATATTCTTTCATTAAAGTCTGCATTTTTTTCGCCATCTTCCTTTTCTTTATTCAAAGAATCAATCAATTCTTTTGTAAGTCTTTCCTTATCTTCAATATTAATACCTTTATTGCTTGCCTGATTTTGGATTAACTTTGTTTCTACTTCTTTAGCTTCGCCCTGCTCAATTTTTAAATTGTTGAATTTTTTAGAATTTAATTTAGCTATATTCTTCCCTATATAATATGCATTTTCAAAATGTTCAGAAATGCTTTTGAAATTTATTTCAGAAGGCTTGCCTGAAATTAATTCCCCCTTTATACGAAGTAGAATAATTTTATCATTAACTTCTTCTTTTTGAATAGTGTTTATGATTTCATTTTTAATATTATTTGGTGTTTTATTAGTGGCATCAAAATTAAATGTCAACACATCTTTTATTTTTAAGGGTATATTTTCAATATTTAAATTTTCATCAA
Organism: Nanobdellota archaeon; assembly: GCA_034718475.1. Classification (GTDB taxonomy): domain Archaea; phylum Nanobdellota; class Nanobdellia; order SCGC-AAA011-G17; family GW2011-AR17; genus JAYEMU01. Next base: position 26,853 of record JAYEMU010000049.1, on the reverse strand, counting down.
TAATATAAAAATTACCTTGTTTATATTCTTCCAATTCCTTAAAATTATTTGGAAAAAGTGCTCCAGGGAAAGTTAATTTGCCATTGCCATAATCTGTTTTATAAATATAATGTATATGGCCTCCAGCGTAATAATCAAAATTGTTTGGCAAGGCAACTGCAGGCAACCCTTCAATCATTTCATGTTCAGGAAGCTTAAATTCATTAATTGCTGCATGAAACATAAAAATTTTAAAGCCTATTTCTTCTTCTAAATGCTTTTTTTTCAAATTCAAATAATCAAGCTTATCTAATCCCCCTTTTTTCCCCATTAAACCAGTAATTTTTATTTTTTCATTATGCTTCGTGAATTTTAATTTTCCTTCTTCATCAAATTCTGCAACATTCTTTAAGAGGCCTGCTTTTTCTAAAACCTCAAGCATTGATTTTCCTGATGCTGAAAAGTCATGTGATCCAGCAATATAATAAATTGGAATATTATGGTCTTTTATTTCTTTTAATATGCCTGCTACTTCTTTTATAAGATCGATTTGAGGCATGGCACTATTAAATAGGTCCCCTGCGAAAAGTATGAAATCTAATTTTTTGTCCACACAAATTTGAAGAGCTTTTTTAAAAGTTTGTAATCCTAATTGTGTCATTTTAGGATCAGACCATCCTCCAATGTGCATATCAGCTATATGGGCAAATTTCATATATTTTATGGGTTTGTTGTGTAAATATATAAACTTGATTATGCTTGTGAATATATTTCGTAAGTAAATTATTTAAACTTATTAATTGTTTTATCTTATATGGGAAAAGTATCAAAAGAAGTCCCTTTATCTGAAATTACATTAAGAAAGTATGAGAGGCCATATGAAACAGATAGGAGGAGTATCATAAAAAAGCTATGCCTTTCTATTGGGTTATTGCAACCAGGTGATTCAAGGGACGTTGTTGTAGATGTCCTTCAAGCTGTTTTAGATTCTGAAAAGCCACTCAATTCAGAGGAAATTGGCAAAAAAGTCATTGAATTACGTAAAAATGCGAAAATTCCAATCCTCGGTGTTGCGCCATCAAATATACGCAGACAACTTAAAAGATTACGTGATATTTACTTGGTTGACAAGCAACAAAATAATTATATGATTACTGAAAATGAAAATTTAATTACCTTATTTGAAGAAAAAATTGAAAAATTTTATTTGAAAGCCATTGTTGAAAGAATTAAGGAATATTGCAAAGCATTAAAATGATCTATGAGCCAAGAGAAGATTCATTTCTTTTAAGGAAATTTGTAATAAAGTTTGTTAGGGGCAAGGTTTTGGATATGGGATCTGGTTCGGGAATACAAGCTATTGCTGCCCGAAAAAAAACTGATGATGTCTTAGCAGCAGACATAAATAAAGGGGCTGTAAAATTACTCGAAGAAAAAGGCATAAAATCCTGCCATTCTGATTTATTCTCAAATATTAAAGGTAAATTTGATTTTATTATTTTTAATCCGCCATATCTTCCAGAAGACCCACTTGAGGATAAAGATAGCAGATTAGCAACAACAGGTGGAAAAAAGGGTTACGAGCTTATAGAAAAGTTTTTGCATGATGCGAAGAAGCATCTTAATTCTAATGGCAAGATTCTTTTGCTCTTTAGTTCTTTAACTGGACCAGTTGTAGAATTATTTGAAAAATATGATTATAAATATTTGCTTCTAGAAGAGAAAAAAATATTTTTTGAAATACTTGATGTTTATTTATTGACTCTTTGAAAATTCAGTATATCCACATTTGCCGCAAGTCTTTCGATTTTTATGTTCTGCTAAAAAAATGCCTGGTCCACATTTGGGGCAAGTTAATTTCCTTTCAATCTTATCTCCTGAGATTTTATATTTGGAATATCTTTGACTGGTTTTATGATTCTTAACTTGTTTTTTTGCCATTATTCTTTACTCTCCTTTGATGTGGTCCCTTGGGATAATTCTTTAGGTTCTTCTTTCTTCTCTTCTTTGAAAATTGTTTTAGCACTTTCAAAATATTTCAAATCTTCTTCTTTATCATATATATGGACTATTGCTTTTGCTTTAGCAGAGCCATATTGCTGATATATATGCCTTATTGCAACTAAATTTGGTTTTGTTTTAAGTAATTTTGACAAACTTAATTGCAAAGATTTTTTATTTGGTGTGCTTTGTCCAGTTGATGTAACTAATGCAGTTATTCTTTTTCTTGAGAATAAAGGAACATCTTTTTGTTTAATTATTTTTATTTCCATTTTTATCTAACCTTTATAGCATATTCACCTTTTGCAGTAATTCCCAGAACTTTGGCAATTTCTGATTTTAATGGATCGGTAATTATAATCCTTCCTTTCCAAGAATCTGAAAATTGTTTCCCTTTGCAGAGAGGGCATTCATTACCTTCTACAAATAATTTGCATTTTTTACATACTTTTCTCATTTTTTATTAGTTGGTTTCTTTTTTTTCTTTTCATTTTGGATTTCTTCATCTATCCATTGCAATGCACCAAGCCTATGCTGCCTCATAGTTAAACCTATTTTTGGATTGCTTATATCTTTATAACTAACAGCTATTATCCTTGCCCTACATAATTCTCCAACTTTAAGACTTTTGTTACTTGCTTTTCCAGTTAATGAACCGGATTTACTAAATGAAACAAAATCATCCATAGTTTGAGATACATGTATCATTCCATCAATAGGACCAAGATTCATAAAAGCTCCAAAATCAGTTATTTCACTAATGCGGCCCAAGATTACTTCTTGAAGCTCTGGCTTGAAACATAATAAATTAAAATTTGTATCATAATACGCTGCCCCGTCACCAGGAATAATTATGCCTTCTTTGACATTTTCAATATCTGCAACGCCCAAGACAAATCCCATATCCTTAGAAACAAAACCTTCAAATTGCTGTTTAAGGCTTCTCATAACTGCTTCTTTCTTATCTTCCCCAAAAAAGATTGGCGGAACCCTGATGTGTCCTTGTACCTGAATTTTATAAAACATTTTTTACTCCAAAATAATATGCTTTTTTTGCCTAATGGTCAAAATCTTGAATTTTTTCTTTTTAAGCTTTCTTTTTAATTCTTTATCCTGTGTAGCAATTATGTATTGTCTTGGATCCAAAGCCAAGAGTAAATCATCTACACTCCTATTTCTTGCAGTTTTTAATATTTTTATATTTTTTCTTTTTAGTAATTTTAAGCCAATTTTAACTGCAGTTTTTTCAATAATAGTTCCTTCATTTATAAGCTTTTCTAATTCAAATAATGTCGCATCTATTATATAAATTTGGTATTTAAACTCTAAAAGATTTTTTAAATTAGTAAAAATATCTATTTTTTGCTTATATGAAGTTACTAAAAAATTTGTATCAAGCACAATATATTGCATATTCATAAAAATGATGATTGTTACTTTATAAACCTTATTATTATTTTTGAAATTTTTAATTTTTCTTTATAAAGTTTTTGGTTTTTTTCTCTAAAAAATCCGAAAATCCTATTTTGATAGTATTAGCCTTAATTCTTTAAAATTTGAGGATTTTGAGCAGGGAAAAGTATTTAAATAATAAGGTTATTAGGTTTTATGCTGAAGATAAAAATAATTAAAATTTATCACAAATTTTTGCTGGTAAAAAATTAAAGATTTAGCAGGAAATATAAGATGACAAAATCGGAATATGGTGCAAAAAATATAACTGTGCTTAAAGGTTTAGCAGCTGTTAGGAAGAGGCCTGCTATGTATATTGGGAGCACTGATGTTAGGGGCTTGCATCATATGGTATTTGAGGTTTTAGATAATTCTATTGATGAATCCTTGGCAGGCCATTGTGATAAGATTGAAATAACTGTTTGCCATGATGGATCTGTAGCCATCAAAGATAATGGGAGGGGGATACCTATTGATATTCATCCTGTTGAAAAAAAATCTGCTGTTGAAGTAGTAATGACGATTTTGCATGCTGGAGGGAAATTTGATAAGAAATCCTATAAAGTTTCAGGAGGCTTGCATGGTGTAGGTGTTTCTGTTGTTAATGCATTATCTGAATGGCTGGAAGTAAAGATATTTAAAGATGGAAAAGTCTATATGCAAAAATATGCCCGTGGCAAACCTCAAACTGATATTAAAGCTGTTGGTGATTCTGAAGAGACAGGCACTTATGTAAGGTTTATGCCAGACAAGGATATTTTTTCTACTTTAGACTTTCAATATGATCTATTATTAAATAGGATTAGGGAATTGGCATTTTTAAATAAAGGATTACTTCTTGAATTTATAGATGAAAGAGTTTCTAAAAAAAATAAATTTCAATTTAATGGTGGAATTGTAGAGTTTGTTAAGCATATAAATAAAAATAAAAATGCTATCCATCCAGAGCCAATTTATTTAACTAAAGAACATAAAGATATACAGATTGAGGTTTCTTTGCAATATCATGATGGCTATGTAACTAATGAATATTCTTTTGTTAATAATATTAATACTATAGAGGGTGGTACGCATGTCTCGGGATTCAGAACTGCTTTGACAAGGGTTATAAACTCTTATATCGCGAAAAATAAAATTTCTGATATAAAATTATCTGGGGATGATGTAAGGGAAGGATTAACAACAGTTATTTCTGTAAAAGTGGCTGAGCCACAATTTGAAGGTCAAACAAAAACAAAGTTAGGAAACCATAATATTAAGGGTTTAGTTTCTTCAGCAGTAACTTCAGAATTAACTAATTTTTTTGAAGAAAATCCCTCTACTGCTAAAAATATTATCAATAAAGCTTTATTGGCAGCCAAAGCTAGGGATGCTGCACGCCGTGCAAGAGAATTAACTAGAAGAAAAACAGTATTGGGTTCTGGCTCTTTGCCAGGAAAATTGGCTGATTGCCAAGAAAAGGATCCTGCAAAGTGTGAATTGTATTTTGTTGAAGGCGATTCGGCTGGTGGTTGTTTTTCTGCAGATACAAAAGTTGCCTTAACTGATGGACGAAATTTAACATTTAGGGAATTGATTGAAGAACATAAAAAAGGCAAAAAAAATTATTGTTATACGATATTAAATGATGGGAATATTGGAATAGAAGAAATAAAAAATCCAAGAATAACTAAAAAAAATATTGAAGTGATAAAAGTTATTTTGGATAATGGTGGAGAAATAATTTGTACTCCAGATCATAGATTTATGTGTAGGGATGGTTCTTTTAAACAAGTATCTCAAATTAAATGGGTTGATTCTTTAATGCCCTTGAATAAAAAAATTTCAAAGAAAGGCGGCTCAATAACAATTGATGGTTATGAAATGATTTTTAATTGTAAAGATAATAAATGGATTTTTACTCATATCTTATCGGATAATTATAATATAAGAAATAAAATTTATGATGATCCATCCTATGGGGACAGGCATCATATTGACTTTAATAAATTAAATAATAATCCTAATAATTTAATTAGAATGAGAAAGGAAAACCATAGGGAATTACATAGAATTCATTGCAAAAAAACACTCCATTCTCCCAAGGTTTTTGAAAAACTTAGAAAATTGAAAAGAACAAAAGAATTTAGGGAGAAAATAAACAGAAGGATGAAAGAGTCCAAAACAGTAAAGATATTATCTCAACAAGCAAAAAAACAATGGGCTGATCCTTCCTATAAGGAATATATAAAAAATAAATTTTTAGCATTTTATTATAATAATGTAGAATATAGAAAAAAAACTTTAGCTAGATTAAATAAAGAGCAAAAAAAATATTGGAATAAAAAAGAAAATAGGCTTAAAAGAGCTAAAAAAATCAAGAAATATTTTGAGGATAATCCTGAAAAGAAATTATCTTTATCTAAAAAAGCTAAAAAACAATGGGATAATCTGGAATTATTAAGGTGGAGAAGTAAAAAAACTAAAGAACAATGGACTCCAGAATTCAGGGAAAAAAGAAAAGAAACATATAATGAAACTTACTTTAAACATACTATTCAATTAATGAAGGAATTATATGATAAAGGCAAATTTGAAAATTATGAAAAAATTCGTGTTAAAAAAAATAATAAAAATCTTTTAACATTAAATCTATTTAAAGAAAGATTTTTTCAAAATGATGAAAGTTTGATGAGAGAGGCAGTTGCTAATTATAACCATAAAATTAAAAAAATTCTGCCTTTTAAGGAGAAAATTGATGTATACGATATTGAAATTCCTAATACTCATAATTTTGCTTTAGCATCAGGAATATTTGTACATAATAGTGCAAAATCCGCGCGTTCAAGGGAAACTCAAGCAATTTTACCTCTGAGGGGAAAAATTATCAATGTTGAAAAAGCAAGAATTGATAAAGTTTTTGCGAACAATGAAATCTCAATTATGATTTCAGCAATGGGCACTGGAATAACGAATGAGTTTGACATAACAAAGTTAAGATATCATAAAATAATTATTATGACAGATGCTGATGTTGACGGTTCACATATATCCTGCTTATTATTAACATTCTTTTATAGATTTATGAGGCCTTTAATAGAGGCAGGCCATATATATTTAGCCATGCCGCCCCTATATAAAATTAAAAAAGGCCGGCAGGATATTTATGTTTACAATGATGAAGAACTTAAAAGCACTCTTAAAAATATTGGCGAAGCTAAAACTTCAGTGCAGAGATATAAGGGTCTTGGGGAAATGGATCCAGAGCAGCTTTGGGAGACAACCATGAATCCCAATACAAGAATATTGAAGCAAATAACAATTGAAGATGCTGTTGAGGCAGATCAAATCTTTACTGTTCTAATGGGTGATCAAGTTGAACCCAGAAGAGAATTTATTTTTGCCCATGCCAAGGAAGTAAAAAATCTAGATGTATAAAATGGCTGAAGAAATAAAAAATCAATTAATTGAACAAGAAATGAAGAATTCTTATATCGCTTATGCTATGTCCGTTATTGTAAGCAGGGCATTACCTGATGTGAGGGATGGCTTAAAGCCGGTCCATAGAAGAATCCTTTTTGCTATGAAAGAACTAGGCTTAGTGCATAATAAGGCATTTAAAAAATGTGCAAGGTTGGTTGGTGAGGTGCTTGGCAAATTTCATCCGCATGGGGATACAGCAGTTTATGATGCTTTGGTAAGGATGGCACAAAATTTTTCCTTGCGTTATCCTTTAGTCTGCGGACAAGGCAATTTCGGTTCAATAGATGGAGACAGGGCTGCAGCAATGAGATATACTGAATCTAAAATGGCCAAAATTACTGAAGAGATGCTTGCAGACATAGATAAGGAAACTGTGGATTTTGTTCCAAATTTTGATGAAACATTAAAAGAGCCTGTTGTTTTGCCTTCAAGAATCCCTAATTTGCTTCTTAATGGTTCAACAGGGATTGCCGTAGGGATGGCGACCAATATCCCCCCACATAACCTAATTGAAGTAACTAATGCTATATTGTATCTTATTGACAATCCTGACTGCGATCCATTAGGTCTTATGGAATTTATCAAAGGCCCTGATTTCCCAACAGGGGGCAAGATTATGGGTCTGGCTGGGATAAAATCCGCTTATGCCAAAGGCAAGGGATTGATGAAAGTAAGGGCAAGGGCAGATATTGAACAATTCAAAAAGAGAGAAAGAATTATTGTTACAGAAATCCCCTATATGGTAAACAAATCTAATTTGATTACAACCATAGCTTCATTGGTAAATGAAAAAAAGATAATAGGAATTAGTGATATCAGGGATGAATCAGACAGAAAAGGGATGAGAATAGTTATTGAGCTAAGAAATGATGCAAATTCAGGGATAATATTAAATCAGCTGTTCAAAAAAACACAAATGCAAGTTACTTTTGGGGCAAATATGCTGGCCCTTTATAAAAATCAGCCAAAGGTTCTAAATCTTCAGAACATTTTGCAATATTATATTGACCATAGAAAGGAAGTTATTGTAAGAAAAACAAAATATGATCTTGATAAGGCAGAAGAAAGATTGCATATTCTTATTGGGTTAAAAAAAGCATTGGAAAATATAGATGATATTGTGCAGACCATTAAGTCTTCAAAAAACCCACAAAAAGCAAAAAAAGCGATTGTTGATTTGTATGGGCTGTCAGAGAAGCAAGCCCAGGCAATTTTGGATTTGAAACTGCAAAAATTAACTTCTTTAGAACAAAATAAAATTAAAGAAGAATACGATTCCTTAATCAAGCTTGTTAAGGATTTAAAAGATATTTTAGCCTCTGAAAAAAGGGTTTTGGGAATTATCAAAAAAGATATTAGGCATGTAAGGGATACTTATGGTGATGAAAGAAAAACAGAGATAGTAGAGGTATATGAGGAAATAGAGTCTGAAGATTTAATCGCTAAAGAAGATGTTGTAATTACTGCAACTCATTCTGGTTATGTAAAGAAACAGCTTTTAGATGTTTATAAAATGCAAAAACGTGGAGGTGTAGGTATAAGGGGAACTGGCACAAAGGAAGAAGATTTTGTTGAATATCTCTTTACTTGCAATACTCATAGCAATATACTTTGTTTTTCAAATAAGGGAAAAATATACTGGCTTAAGGCATATCAGATTCCAACCGGTTCAAGATATTCAAAAGGCCAGGCCATTGTAAATATTTTAAGGATGGGCAAAAATGAAAGATTGAATGCCATGATTCCAATTAAGGAATTTGATAAAAAACATTATTTAATCATGGCTACAAAAAAAGGCTATTTAAAGAAAACTTCTTTGCAGGCATATTCTAATCCTAGGCAGGGCGGAATAATTGCAATTGGATTAAGGCATGGGGATGAGCTAGTAAAAGTCAGATTGACTCCTGGAACTTTAAAATTCATGATAGCAACAAAAAATGGCATTGCTGTTAAATTTCATGAAAATGATGTAAGGTCCATGGGCAGGACTGCAACTGGTGTTAGGGGCATTCGTTTATCAATGAAAGATGAAGTAATTGGATTGGAAGTGGCTTTTGGGGCTGCAGACCTCTTAACTGTAACTAAAAATGGCTATGGAAAAAGAACGCCCATCTCAGATTATAGGCTGATTAAAAGGGGCGGCAAGGGCGTAATAAATATAAAGACTACTCCAAGGAATGGAAAAGTAGCAGGCATAAGGACTGTACGAGAAGATGATGAAATACTTTTCATTTCTAGAAATGGAGTAATCATCAGGGTTGCAGCAAATGGAATATCCAGGGTAGGCAGAAATACAGTAGGTGTAAGATTAATGAAACTTAAATCAGGGGATAAAGTAACAGCTGTTGCAAGGGTTATAAAATCAGTAAATAACGAGTAGTATATTCTGTGAATTAATAATCTTTTTAAGCCCATTAACATTACTTTATTGTATGGCTAATGGAGTATTTATTGTAATTGACGGGACTGATGGAAGCGGCAAAGGCACGCAAACCAAGATTCTTGTTGATAGATTGAGAAAAGAAAATTATGATGTGGAGATTGCAGATTTTCCACGTTATGAAAATTTAAGTTCCCATATGGTTAAGAAATATTTGAATGGTGATTACGGCTCTGCAAATGAAGTCGGGCCTTATAGGGCTTCAATCCTTTTTGCATGTGATAGGTATGATGCATCATTTAAGATTAAGCAATGGCTTGAAGAAGGAAAGGTTGTGATTAGCAACAGGTATGTTTCATCTAATATGGGCCATCAAACAGGGAAGATTACTGGGCTGGAAAAAAGAGAGAAATTTTTGGATTGGCTGGACAATCTTGAATATAATCTTTTTGAAATTCCCAGGCCTGATATAAATATTTTATTGTATGTGCCACCGGAGATGGGTCAGAGGCTTGTTGATGAAAAAGGCCATAGGGATTATGTGGGCGGCAGCAAAAGGGATATCCATGAAGCAGATTTAGAGCATTTAAAGAGTGCAGCTGAAGCTTATCTTTATGTTGCAAAGAAATATAATTGGCTAGTTGTAGACTCTGCCCCAAATGGGAAACTTAAGACCATTGAAGCAATTTCAGAAGATATTTGGGATTTGGTAAAATCTCAATTGCGGAGTAAGTAATAAGTCTACCTAGCAATTAGGCTTAATTGCTGAAATAGGTTTTTCTCTTGTAATTTCCAGGTATGGAGGGTGGATACTACAATGTTGATCCATCTCTTTCCTTTTTCGTTTCTGTAGCAACCTATTGTTTTTCTCAGTAATACGATTGGTCTTAGTTCTCGTTCTGCATGATTGTTATCTAATGGCACTCCTTCATAGTATAGTGCTGTAAACCAATCATCTCCTCCATTTTCTATTAGTGTAACTAACTTGCGTGCTCCTTTGATTACTTTTAGACAAGTAACAATATCGTTGAGTTCCCATTTTACTTTTGTTATTGCTTTTTCATCAGGAGGTCCTTTGTTTAACTCTTTAAGTGTTTCATAGAGTTTTTTTTAGTCGTTGATATTGAATATCAATCTCTTTATTGTTCTTTGCATAATCCTTGGCATCTCTCAATAGATGTGACCAACAACGCTGTCTTAGTGGAAATTCATTATACGCATTATAACCATCTGTCACCATAATCACTAGAGTTTCTGAGTTTTACTTATAAATGAAATATTGAATTTTGATAAATTCAAAAAAAATTGTAAAAATTGTTGTATTTCTCCTGAATTCAGCTTGAAATATGAAAATTATGATGAAATAACTAATAAAAAGGAAAAATTTAAGGAATTTTTGCAACTATTTCCTCATTAAAATTGGTTTTCTTAATTTATTTATAAATAATTTTCAGAAACTCTAGCATAATCAGTAAGGTTTTTAAATATATTACTATTATCAACTATAATATGGCTCATAAAAATTTATTGACAGTATTGAAAGCTGGAGATGAAACACATTATTTAGTTAGAAATTTTCTTCAATCGCTACCTGATGAAGCAAAAAAAGTATTTAATTCTTTAGGATATGTTGGGGATCTAAAAGGAAATCTAAGAACTATGAGAAGAGAAGATATGAGACATTTTGTAATTTTTCGTTCGCCAGGTTTTGAAGATTTGGTAACTGAGTATTTTTCATCAACACCTCAAGCGGCTCTTAGTGAAATCCCTGATAGATTAACTGTAAAAGTAGATTATAAACAACAAGATACAGATTTTGCTAAAGGGGCAAGACTGGTGAGTAATTTTGATGGCAGTATAGATCAGATGGTTGAAAAATATAGAGAATTATCTTCAACAAATCCAACAAAATTATTGACAGACGGATTAAATCAATCAGAATTTCTTAGAGAAAACATGACAAAAAAAGGATTGTTTGGATTTGGTAAAACAAAAATTGTTCCAACTTATGTATCAGTAGGAATTGAAACTCCGGATGGCAGATATTTACTTGGAACAACTGGTGCTCAAGGACCATATGTTGGTAAGTTTGGAAAATAGATTATTCCCGCCTCTTCTTTAATTTAGGTCTTTTTCTTGATTGCGTATAACATCGGGACTATCAGAAGTTTTTTGGTGAGGCAACCCACACCAAAAAATTTGGGAAACATTCGGAAAATCGCTTGGCGATTTAGGCGGAGCCGACCGAATTTTCTTGATAATTCCTGTTAGTTTCTTTTCCCATATGAAGTGTGGGAAAATTTCGTCCGAAAAGTTAAATTTAAGTTTCCAAGTAATCCGACCGTAGGGAGACTATATTTTGGGGAATTCTCTCCAATTCAACGAATACAGTGAGCCATCAAGGAAATACATCAAGGGCAAGAAGTAAGTTTATCAAATGAGGCGAAGCCGATACGTCAGAACAAAGTAGTTAGGGGCAAGAAAATATCTTAGGCATTATTTATACAGTCAGTTATAAAATCACCAACATTATTTTCCATTAAAACTTTTACTTCTTTAAAAACATCCTCTATAAAATTCTCAAATTCAAATTCTTTTTCATATACACTATAATTGTCTTTACTTTTTTTATAACCATTTTGTTCAAGAAAATTTCCAAATTTTGCTATAAAACTTTTTCTAATGCTTTGGCTTTTTTCTTTTATGTATGAACCCATTTTAATTGAAATTGAACTCTTATTTTTATTGAGATGATCAATATCTAAATCAATTACTAAGTAAATATCAAACCCCTCTCCATACCAAATCTTGTTTTGAACATATATATCATTATCAGTTGTAAAGCCATATTTATTCAATTCTGAAAATTTAGTCTGAATCTTCTTTTTAATTGAATTTTTAATGGTTTTTTTCTCATCATTATATTTTTCAGTAACTTCATCAATGAAATCTTGATATTTATTATATAATATTGATTTATTAGTAAATGGGTTATGTTCATTTGTCATTATATTTTCCTCCAAATTAAGATTATAATTTTTAAGCAATGTTTTTAAGTCATCATTTGTTGTTTTATTCATCAATTCTTTAATAGATTTACAAATGTAGTCGTAGTTAATATAATAGATATTTTTTAAATCATTTTCTTTTTTAAATGATGTGATGATTTCTTTTGGTGCTAAAAGAACCATATAATTTGGTTCAAATTCTTTAATTTCATCCTCTATTTGTTTAATTGTCGGATAATCCCAAATTTTATTTTCAATACAAATAGTTACATCATTAATATGGATGATTATGTCTATTCTTCGAGATATCTCTGTGATTTCTGTTTCAACAACAACTTCATTGATTTTATATTCTTCAGTATAATTTATTTTTTTAAGAATACTTTGCAAAAATAAATCATTTAATCCATGATTTTCTTTAGGATTTAATAGCCAAGCTAAAAAAGCAGAATGTGATATTTCTCTTTCAGAAATCAATGTAATATCGAAAAAGTTTAATGCTCTTTTTTTATTAAATTTTGTTAACTCTTCTTTTAATTCTTTTAATTTTATTTCTATTGATTCAATGTCCATGTCCATAAATATAATTTAAAATGATGTATTATATAAATTTTTTGCCCCTATGTAAGTAATAAATCCACTTTGAAAATGATTAAATGTTTTAAGTATTCTAACAAATTATCTAATCAATGATTAATATCAATTGGCAATTTTTTACCTGACTTATTACATACATTGCGAGCAAGGATTTAAAAAGATAAGGGGTTTTCTATTTTTTATGAATGAAATAAGCCACGAAAAATTGAAAAAATATTTCTTGATTACTGAGGAAGCTTTTGAAATGGCCAAAAAATCTTCAAATAGGCTGGGCATGGATGATGCAAGGGAGGATTTTTTGGATATGATTGAAAGATATATAAGCGATGCAAGGCATTTTGAAAAGAATGGAAATAAAGTAAATGCTTTTGCAGCATTGAATTATGCCCATGGATGGCTAGATGCAGGTGCAAGATTAGGGTTATTTGATGTCCATGATTCTAGATTGTTTACAGTTGATTGACTACTTGTTGGTAGAAACATTTATATAGTAGTTTGGCCCTATATAGATAAATAAAATGGTATCAAAATTCAAAAAAGGGTTAGTAGGGCTATTAAGTTCTTTGGCTATGATGCCAAGCTGTATGACCAAGTTTGAATGTGAGAAACCTGGCTTGGAATTTAAAGAAGGCAGTGTCCCTGTTGAGACCCATAGGACCCAAGAGAATATATGGGTAAAGCCCAAAATTGAAGTAATGGATTCATATGTCGTTGTTAGTTGCGAAGCTGGCTGGAATGGAAGACCCAAGGGCGAAAATGTCACTTATGATATCCATACTAAAGTTGCAGCTGCCGGAGAGAGTGTTGAGGAAGATGGGAATTTTGCCATGATGAAATTTTACGCTGATAATTGGGATAAAATCTTGGATATAGATGCAGTTTATTGCACTGTAATTATGGATGAAGTTTGTGAAATAGACCCAGATAGGACATATGATTCTCCACAAGTCACTTGTACCCCTCCAACAAGAATATTATCGCTTTATAGGGAAGCAAATCCATATTGCAGGCAAGTTGATGAAAATGATACTTCCTATTGTGGTAATGGATATTATGATGAAGATGGATTCCATTGCACAAATTGGCATAAATAAACTTTCATTTTCTTTTAAACATTTTTTCTAAATCATTTAATGTCAAATTTACGAAAATTGGCCTTCCATGCGGGCAAGTATAAGGCTGTTCACATTCATCAAGTTCTTCTAAAAGCTTTTCCATTTGAGGAATACTAATCTCTTCACCAGCTTTTATAGATGCGCGGCAAGCCATCCTTGTAATGATTTCTTCCTGCTTTTTTTCAAGAGACAAATCTTTTTCATTTGCTAAATCTGAAATAAGTTCTTCAAAACTTTCTTTAGTTTGTATTTTATTTAATATAGAGGGTACTGATCGCACAATAAAAGAATTTCCTTCAAAATTATTTATTTCAAAACCAAATTGGTTTATATCTTGGAGATTATTTTTTAGAAAAACAGATTCTTTTGGCGGCAAATTAACTATTAATGGTGAAAGCAAAGATTGGATTTTTATCTGCTTATTCATAAGCTGCTGCATAAATTTCTCATAGTTAATCCGTTCATGTACAATGTGCTGATCTATAAGAAGCAATCCATTTTTGGTTTCACCCAAAAAAAAGGTTTTGAATATTTGTCCAATTAATCTGATTTCTGGAAGCTTTTTATTTTTTCTTTTTATTTTTTCAGCAGGCAATGATATTGTGCCTTGAATATCTTTAGAAGTATAAATCTCAGCTTTAGTAGGCTTAACATTAGGGGTCTGAAATTTTTGATTATTGAATCCTTTATTTTCAAAGTTTAATTTTTGATTATCTTCAATTGCAGAAAAATCAACTATTAAATTGTTATTTAATAAGGTGTCCCTTATTGCATTGAATATTGTTTCATAGATTCTTTCATTTTCTGCAAATTTTATTTTTTCTTTTGTAGGATGGACATTTACATCAATTGTCTCTGGATTTAGTTTTATATTTAATATTGCTACTGGATGCCTATTGACAAAAAGTAATGTGTGATAAGCATCATATATGGCTTTAGTCATTATATCATCCTTGACAAATCTATTGTTGACATAAATTGATTGCATGGATTTATCTGATTTCAATAAAGAGGGTTTTGAGATGAAGCCGGTAATTTCAATGTCTTTTTTTAGAAAATGAATTCCGATTAATTGCTTTACAATTTCTATCCCATAAATTGAAGCTATGTTGTCTAATGCTGAAAAATTTTTTGGACTATTTAATAAAATATGATTGTTATGCATTAGTTTAATGGAAATGTTTGGATTGGCCAGCCCATATCTGGTAACAATATCCACAATATGATTCAATTCGTTATTGTCAGTCCTTAAAAATTTTAATCTTGCAGGAGTATTAAAAAATAGATCCCTTACTTCAATAGTTGTGCCAGCAGGCCTGCCTTGCGGCATTGAGGATAAAAATTTGCCCCCTTCAATTTCTATTTTAAAACCTTCTAATTCATTTGGCATTTTTGTAGAAATTGTTAGATTTGATATGGCTCCTATCGAAGCCAAGGCTTCTCCCCTAAAACCAAGTGTTTCAATATTCAAGATATCGTTTTCATCTTTGATTTTACTAGTTGCATATCGAAGCACTGATAATTTTGCATCCTCCTTAGACATTCCTGTTCCATCATCAGAAACTTTAATTAATCTTTTACCATAATCTTCAATATGAATTTCTATTTTTGAAGATTTAGCATCCAAAGAATTTTCAATTAATTCTTTAACGACAGATGCCGGCCTTTCAATCACTTCGCCAGCTGCTATTTTGTTTATTACTTTTTCATCTAAAATATTAATCATTTTTCATCTCCAATAAAGTTTTTTGTTCTATGATTCTTTTTGCATTTATTTTTTTTGCCATTTTGTCGTCCTCTTCAAGATTCTGTTGGATTTCTTTGGCCCTATTTATTACATGTTTTGGCAATCCAGCAAGCTTTGCTACATGTATGCCATAACTTCTGTTAGTGCTTCCTTCGATTAGTTTATGCAGAAATGTTATATCTTCATTTTTTTCCAGAACTGCGATATTATAATTCTTAATATTGCTAAATTGTGTTTCTAACTTGTTTAAAACATGGTAATGGGTAGCAAACATTGTTTTGGCTTTTATTTTATTATAAATATATTCAACAATGCTCCATGCAAGTGAAACTCCATCAAAGGTGGAAGTCCCACGTCCGATTTCATCCAGGATGATTAGGCTTTTGCCAGTAGCATTGTTTAAGATGTTGGCTGCTTCAACCATTTCGACCATGAATGTTGATTGCCCCATAGTTAAATCGTCATAAGCACCGACCCTGGTAAATATGCGGTCTACAATCCCAATGGATGCTTCTTGGCAAGCACAAAAACATCCAATCTGGGCCATTAATACATTAAGGGCAACTTGCCTTAGGACTGTGCTTTTTCCAGCCATGTTTGGGCCTGTAATTACAGATATTTGAGAATTATGTAAATTAATATCATTTGGAACAAAATTACTTTCAAGCAATTCTACAACTGGATGCCTGGAATCTTTTAAAATTATGGAAGCTGAGTCGTTTAATTCTGGCTTGCAATAATTATTTTCAGAAGAAACTTTTGCAAAAGAAAGAATGACATCCAATATTGCAATCTTTTTGGCACAATCCTGAACTGGGTTTGTATAAAATGCAACCCGCTTTAAGATATCCTGAAAAATTTCATATTCTAAACTTTGAATCTTTTCTTGGGCGCCAAGGATCTTGGCTTCTTGTATCTTTAGCTCTTCGGTTATGAACATTTCAGAGTTTTTTCTGGTTTGTTTTCTTATGTAGTAATCAGGAACTGCTGGCAGGTTGGATTTTGAAACTTCTAAAAAATATCCAAAAACTCTATTGTAGCCAATTCTTAAATTTTTAATGCCTGTTTTTCTTTTTTCTTTTTCCTCTAAGTCTTTTAGAAATCTTTTGCCATCATTTTTGATATTAAGAAGTTCTTTTAATACTTCATTAAATCCAAACTTTATTAAGTTGCCTTCCCTGATTGTGGCTGGCGCATCTTCCCTTATTGAACTTTCTAGTAAATCAACTAAACTGGAAAAATCTTCAATTTCGCTTAGTTCAAGGATTAAAGGGATTTTGATTGTGCAAAGCTTTTTAAAAATAAATGGCAAATGGCGCAATGAAGCCTTTAATGAAATAAGGTCCCTTGGACTGGCAGATCCATAATTAACTCTTGAAATCAGCCTTTCAATATCTGTTATGCCTTTAAGCAATGAAAAGATTTCTTCCCTTAAAATTGTGTTTTGGCTAAAAAATTCAACGCAGTCTAGCCTTTTTTTTATTTCTTCGATATCAAGCAAAGGTTCAGTTAACCAGCGCCTTATTAATCTTGAGCCCATAGCAGTTGTTGTAGAATCCAAGGTTGATATCAAAGTTCCACGTTTACTTTGGTCCTTGATATTTTGCAGGATTTCAAGATTTCTTAATGTGCTGGAATCAAGCATCATATATTTGTCCTGCTGGTTTTTTGTAATTCTTTTAATATGTTTAAGCTCATTAAACTGGGTTTCATGAAGATATTTTAATAGGGCGCCAGCGGCATTGATAACAATAGAATTATTTTTTATTCCAAATCCTTCCAATGTCTGGGTTTGAAAGTGATTAATTAAAGTTTTAAAAGCATTGTCATATCTAAAATGCCTGTCATCATAATCAGTTAAAAAAGTATTTGTTTTATTTAAGATATTTATAATTTCATGATTTACCCTTAATGTGAATGGGATTAAACATTCTTTAGGGTTGAATTTTATAAGCTTATTCTTTAAATTATTAATATCATTATCTTCTTCAATGAAAAAATCTCCAGTAGAGATGTCTGATAAGGCTAAAGCGAAATTTTCGCCTTGTACATACAACGATGCCAGATAATTATATGTTTTGGAGTTCAGAATTGATGATTCAATTATTGTACCAGGGGTTATAATCCTTACAACATCCCTTTTGACTATGCCTTTGGCAAATTTTGGATCCTCCACCTGCTCCACTATTGCAACTTTGTGCCCTTTTTTTACAAGCTTGGCTAAATAGTTATCAAGTGCATGATAGGGGATGCCTGCCAAAGGGGCTTTTTTTTCACCTTTTCCTCTTGAAGTCAAAGTTATTTCTAAATCTTTTGATGCTATAACTGCATCTTCATAGAATGTTTCATAAAAATCCCCCATCCTAAATAGTACTAAGCATTCTGGATATTTATTTTTTACAGCAACAAACTGTTTCATTGCAGGGGTTAAATTTTTTTCAGGAATATCTATCATCTTTTCTTCAGTTTTTGGAATAAATTGCAGATTTAAATAAATTATGCCTTTTTTTGCGAAATTTATAGAAATCCTGTGTTAAATAATCAGCAAACTGTCAAACTTGGGTTAAAGGTTATTTATGCAAGCCATAACCATTATCAGACCATCCACTTCCGCCTTTTTTCAACTTAAAATTAGATTGGGATATGATTTTTTCAAGAAGGTTGCCGCATTCTGTACAAAATTGAGGATTGTCTTTTTCCTTAAGATATATTAAAAGCTCGTAAACCCTTTTGCATTTAGGGCATTTATATTCGTATATTGGCATAATGTTACAACTTTAGAGGGATTATATAAAGCTTTTGCTTTGAAAATTAATTTTTCATGGAAAAGTTTTTAAATTTAATTTTTTTCTTTTAAATTATGGCATTATATTTTGTAACAGGGAATGATGATAAGTTTTTTGAGATCAAGAGAATTTTAGATAAGATTGGCATTGATCTGAAACAATCCAAAATAAATATTGTAGAGAAAAAATATGATACTGAAAAGGAAGTAAGCATTGGGAAAGCACTGGCTGCAGTTAAGCAATTGAATGCTCCGGTCATTGTAGAAGATACAGGAATATATTTTGAAGATTATAACAATTTTCCAGGACCTAATGCCCATGTTTTCTTTGATGGGGTTGGTCATGAAGGGGTTCTAAAAATTTTAGAGGGGAAAAAAAGAGGGGCATATTTTAGGACATCAGTAGCATTTTGCAAGCCCGGCTCAAATCCAGTTTGCTTTATAGGGGAATGCAAAGGCCAAATTGCAGAAAAAATAAGTGATGTGATTGATTTTGCTTATGATTCATTGTTTGTTCCTGATGGTGATAAAAGAACATTTTCCGAAATGACCAAAGAAGAAAAAGATAAATTTTCCCATAGAAGAAAGGCAATTGAAGAATTTATTAAATGGTACGGGGAAACTCAGCTGAATGAAAAAGCTTAAAAGATTCTTTTACTTTAGTTAATCTATGAAAAGAGTGATAATATCCCTTGGCGGATCGATTATTGTTCCAGATGATGTGGATTATAAATTTCTTAAAAAATTTAAAGAAACTATTGGGCACTTTAAAAATTGTAAAATTGTTGTTTGTACAGGCGGGGGCAATACTGCCAGGGATTATATTTCAATCTTAAGAGAAAAGGGCCTTAGTGTGAAAAATCAAGATTTGATTGGGATAGCAGTCACAAGGTTAAATGCTAAATTATTATCTTTATTTTTAGGGAATGCCAATAAAGAAATTCCTACCACTTTAAAGGATGTTGGAAGATTATTGAAAAAATATGATTTAGTTGTTTGTGGGGGCTTGGGGCCAGGCCAGACATCAGATGGGACTACAGCAATGATTGCCAAGTATTTGGATGCAGATGTTATGATAAATATAACTAATGTTGATGGATTGTTTGATAAAAATCCAATTAAGTATAAAGATGCAAAATTTATTCCTGAAATTTCCCATCAAGATTTTTTTAAAATTGTTTCTAAAATATCCCGGAAGCCAGGCCAGCATTTTGTCCTTGATTCATTGGCAGCTAAAATCTGCAAGGATTCGGGAATAAAAATTGTTATTTTGAGGGGCATGTACAACCTTAGGGGATTTTTAGAGGGAAAAAAATTTAAAGGCACCATTATAAAATAATTCTGTTTTTAAGAAAGAGATGTTTTCTTAACAAGGAATTTGGCTGTATTTTTGTTTTCTTCTTTTATCTCTGATTTTATTATCTTGATTTTTTTAAAAAATTCAGGGCAATTTAGTACCAGTGATTCAAATTCTCCGCCTTCACCTGCTATGTTTATTTCATTTTTATTATTCAATTCAACTAATTTTTCTATATCTGTTTTTTTTATTAGCCTGCCCAGCCAGCTTTTATCCAAGCCATCAGCCGCTATGCTGCTAAAAATAAATTCAAATCCTTGCTTTAGCAATTCTTGCATCTCTTTTTTTTGGTCCATATGCCATAATGGAGAAAAACATTTTAATCCCAATTCTTCACAAGTTTTTTCGATTCTGGTTTTTTGATAAGTTGAAAATAATGCTCCGGTTACAACGCCGGCTATTGGAAATTTTTGTTTTGCAATTAAAAGGGCTTCCTTTAATGCATTCAGCTCTTTTTCTTTTTCCCCTTCAGTTTCCTGAATTATTATTGGCAGTTCCATTGCTTCTGCTTGAAGCTTTGCTAGATCAATATTCGGCGTATGATACATAAATGAGTCAGGATTTTTGCTTTTTATTGTAACCAAACAATCAATTTTATAATTCATTTTTCTCATAACATGCAAGGCCAAACAAGAATCCTTGCCTGAACTGAAGAGGACTGCTAAGTGAAGATTGTTTTTAGGGGATATATGGCGAAGGTATTCAGATTTGTGCTTAAACCCATTTTTTTTTGCAACCATCTTTAATGCCTTGTCAAATCTGCTGCCATACTGTGCTGATTTTTTTGGCCTGTCAGCATATTCTTTTTTTAATCCCATATCCTTAGCTATTTGCCGCAAAATTATTTTTCCAAGCTTGCCGTCATATTTGTGTTTTGCAGGAATTTTTAAAGCATAATCGCAAAGCGGAAGATCCATGAATGGGATTCTCAATTCTAGATTATTATGCATTGTAATCACATCATCCCTGTAATTATCCCGTTCGTATATCTTCTTTAATCCTGATAAGCATTCTTTGTTGATATCAGCAGAATTTTTGTGCCTTGCATATCCTGCGAAAATCTCTTCACTTCCAAGCCCTGAAAAAATTACTTTTATTTTATCTTTTTTGGCGAGTTCACAAGCAGCATAAAAAGTCAAGGCAACACCTGTTTTAACAACAGTGTTATCTTCAATTAAAGGAATTACTTTTTTTAGATATTTTTCCACCTGTTTTTTATTTAGTTGTTTTACTTTAAGCTCAAAGCCTAACTCTTTTGCTATAATTTCTGCAAATTCTAGATCCTCTGGCTTTTTTAACCCTTTTTCATAGAATACAGAGGTATAGCATGTAAAGTCCACGCCTAACTTTTTGCAAATAAAAGCTATAACCACTGAATCCAAACCCCCTGAAAACAATATGCCAAATTTTTCATTAGGTATTCTTTTAGAGATGGCATTTACTATCAATCCCTGAAGCTCCATTTTTATTTGCTTTAAGGATTTTTTTAGGGCAGGCTTGATGGAAAAGAATTTTCGTTCAATGTATTTAGTCTCATTTTTTTCAATGCCATAAATTAAAATTTGCCTTGGATTTAATTCTTGAATATATTCTTGCTTGAAATGGGTCAAAACCTTACTTTCAGAACAAAAGAATAAGCCTTTCTCTTTGCTTAGCCAAAGAGGTTTTACCCCAAATATATCCCTTGCCAAATAAAGATTTTTATTTTTAAGATAAGCAAAAGCATAAACTCCATCAAGCTCTTCAAGTGCATTTAATCCTTTTTCATCTAATATTTTTAGCAGAAGGTCTGAATCATTTTTTGCATCTAATTTATATTTTTCATTAAGGATTTCCCAATTATATATCCTACAGTTAGCTATTAACATGGATTTTTTACCTTGAATCGGCTGAGGCATAAAATTAGTAGTTGAATATTGGTTATTGCCAAGGATGCCTTCTTCTTTTGTTTCATAAATTTTTAAATCTTTTAAATTTTTAACTATTAATCGCTTTTTAGAATCAGAAATGCAAAAAATGCCATTACCCCTTTCTTTAATTATTTCAAATCCCTTAATAATTTTATTGACTTTATCCTTTTGGTTAAAAATCCCAATTATGCCGCACATAAAATTAAGGAAACCCCTTTTATTTAAAAAACTGCTTATTTATGGGGTATTGATTTTTTTGATAGTTTCTTTAAATGTTGATAAAATATCTTCAAAAGTATCTTCCATTAAATGTGAGGCTCTTTTGCCGAAAATCAATCTGCCCAATCTTACCATATTTGACCCGTTTTCAATTGCAATTTTATAATCATTGGACATGCCCATGGAAAGGAATGGGAGTTTCATTTTTGAGTTGAGGTTTCTCATTTTTTTAAAAGATATTTCCGGTTTTTGTTTTTCAGCAATGCACATTAATCCAATAACCTCTAAATTTTTTAAGTTAATTAATTTTTTGTAAAGAGAAATAACTTCTTCAGGCTCAACACCAGATTTGTCTCCACTTATATTTACTTGCATCATAATTTTTATTATTTTTTCATTTTTTTCTGCTGCCGCATCTATTCTTTTTGCCAAATTGTAAGAATCAACAGATTGGATGACATCAAAGATTTTTACAGCTTTGCTGACTTTATTTTTTTGCAGATGCCCAATAAAATGCCATCTTACTTTTTTTCCAATTTGTTTAAATTTTTCTTCAGCTTCCTGGACATAATTTTCGCCGATATCAGTTACCCCATAGCTTATGGCTTTTTTGATTAAATCTATAGGCACCTCTTTTGTAGCAGCAATTAATTGAGCATTATCAATCTCTAATTTATTTAAATTTTCTTTTATATCTGGCATATTTTTAAAGATAATACTATCAATTAAATAGTTTTGGGTAGCTAAAACCGCTAATTTTAAAAGAGATAAAGGGATTGTAGTATTATGGAATATGATTTGGAATTAAGCAAGGTTGTTAAGAAAATTAATGGCATGAAAGCTAAAACTGTCTGTTTACAGATGCCTGACGGCTTGAAGCCAGAAGCATCCAAGGCTGCTGATTTTCTTGAGTCTGAAACTTCTGCTGAAATTTTTATTTGGGCTGATACTTGTTTTGGCGCTTGTGATATCCCAGTACTTGATGTTGATTTGCTTGTTCATTTTGGCCATTCTAAATTCGGTGAATTGAGAACAAATTAATGATAAAAAGCTTTATATATAAGCAAACTTTCGTCTTTTCAAGGAGGTATTTAAAATGGCAGATGAAATTAGTAAAGAACAGCAAGTCGGCATACATAAAGGCTCATTATCAGTATTGGCTAAAGAACGTGAAGAGTTCATCAAGCTTTTGAATGTAGTTGAACAGCTTATGCAGGCCCATATAAAGGCTTTGAAGGATTTGGGTGTTGATTTGGAAGCTGAAGCTAAAAAGGCCCAGGAAATGATGAAAAAGACTCCAGAAGTTAATGAAAATAAAACTGAGCTTGATGAAAGATTAAGCTAAAATTTTGCTAAAAGCTTTTATTCTTTTCTTTCTTTTCTTATTCTTATGTTTAAAAAATATGTAGCTAGAAGATTTTTGGCTGAGGAATTGGACTGTTCTTTAATATGCCGCATACAAGCTTTGCTGAGCTATGATGGGGTGAAGCCAAGCTCAATGTTCCCTTATAGTGGGGATTTGGAGTTGAATAAAATATTTGAAGATTTTGGGATGAATGCAGAAGTAAAAAAATATAGAAGAAGCCCTATTCTTTTTATTGCCAGGGATAATAATTATTTGGGGCTTGTTGTTAATGCTTTTGAAAATTTTTTAAAATACAGGTGTGAAAGTAAGGGGTTTTATAGGGCAAGCTATGATATGGGCGCTGTGCTGGGATATCCTGAGACAGCAATAACTGCTTACCAGAATCAAAAGTATTTTAGGAATAAAGATGAAAGGAAAATTATTAAGAGGCTGATGCTATTTTTTAATTCTAGAGAGTTTTATAATGCTGAAAGGCTGACTGCCTTGAAATGGGAGAAGCATATTGCACTGCACTATCCTAAGCTTTACTTGGACTTTTTTTTGGAAACTTATAGAATCAGATGGAAAGATTTAAGGTATTGCGGGGAAAAGGCTTTTCAAAATTTTAAGGAAAAGCATTTGGGATTTTAAAATGGACTATGGATATTATCAAAAATCTTGACAGGTACAGCTATATAAGTTCCCATTTCTAAATCCTTGTTGTTTGATTTAATCTTATTCTTAACCTCATACTGAACATGAATCAATCCGTGTGCGCCAAGCCTTTTAGCTTTCATCCGAATATCAAATTTGTGAACTGCCTCGTGGTTATAAAAAATGTTCCATAATCTTTTTTGTATATTGGCTTCTTCTAATGTTTTGCCATAGACTGAAGAATATACTGTTAGAAATTATAATGTTTCTTCTCTAGAAGGAATGATTATTCCCCTTAAAAATTTCTTTGGACCCTTTAAATGCATTCTTTTATATTGCAGACAACCATCATTCAATTCTTCTAATGTTCCGGGATATAAAAATATGTCTGAGATTTCCTTAAAAAATTCTTTTTCTTCCATTTTAGTTTTGGGTTAAGGATTTTTGGTTTAAGTAGTTTATGAAATTGTGGTTTTTTGTCTGCATCCAAAAGTGAGAAAAGTTTCATGGGGGGGGCAAAAATTTTCAGATTATTCCTTCTGATTAAGATTTACTATTCAGGACATTAATGAACCCATTTTAGAAATATTTAAATACTTATTGTATCATAAAGTATACTTATGTATATAAAAAGATACAGAGGGTTAGAGATAATAAAATTATATTCGGCAGATTATACTAAACAGTTCTATCTCCGGGAAATAAGCAGGGTTGCCCATATCCCACTAAAAACAACACAAAATTTAATCGCATATCTTGAAAGAGATAAAATCCTAAAAAGTACTATTAGGGGAAAGAATAAATATTTCTCTTTGAATCTTGACAATATTCAAACTAAATTCTACTTGCTCCAATCGGAAATAAAAAGAACAATGGACTTTCTTGAAAAATATCCTATATTCAAGACTTTCCTTAAAGAACTAAAAACTAACTTTCTAATAATTATATTTGGCAGTTTTGCAAAAATGAAACCAGATAAAGATTCAGACCTGGATATACTAACTACAACTAAACAATTGCCGCTGCATTTATTGCCCTATAAGATACATAAAATTGAAATTTCTGAAAGTACTGTAAAAAAGGCAGTAAAAAAACAGGAGGATTTAATAAAGGAAATAGCAGACAACCATATTATCCTAAACAACCATTCGCTTTATTTGGATATTATGTGGGGACATTATGCAAAGTCAGAAACTTAAATGGTGTTTTAATCTGAAAGACGGCTTAAAAATTATAGACCCTAATGAAAGATTGGCAAAATCTTATCTAAAAGAAGCAAAGCTGTCTTTGGAAAGGGCAGATAAGAATTTTAAAGATGGTGACTTGTTATGGACAACTATTGTTGTTTATTATGCAGAATATTATACATTATATTCATTTCTTCAAATGATAGAAATAAAGTGCGAAAATCATTTTTGTTCAATTCTGATTGCTGGCAAGCTTCTTGGAGATGATAAGATTAGCATAATAAATCAGCATAAAGATAAAAGGATTGATGCCCAATATTATATGAAAATTGATAAAAAAAATGAAGTCAAGAAAATGCTTAATGAAGCTAAAATATTAGTGTCTGAATTTGATGAATTAATTTCTAATTTGGGAAAAGTTGATATAGATTTTTATAGAAATTTATTAGAAAAAATTATTTAGGTCTATTAACTTGAAAAACATCTTAAAGAACGCCGCGGCCCGGATTTGAACCGGGATATCCCGAAGGAAACAGGATTTCCAGTCCTGCGCATTACCAGATTGTGCCACCGCGGCAAGTTGCTATGATTAGATTTCTCTGATTATTTATATAGCTTTTGGATGTTTTTATGACATCTTTACAGAGTTCTGGCGTTTCTGGTTTGAGTGTATTGGGTGAGATGTGTTTATAATATTTGTAGCGAAAAGCCTCCTACGGTTGAAATTTTTGAGAAAAGTTTAAATAAAAAGATAGAATTATGAAATTAAATTTATGTAGGGGTAATATTAATGACATTGAGAAACAGAATAAAAATTGGAATTGCTTCTTTACTTGTAGGTTCAGCATTGGTTTTGGGCGGTTGCCAGAAGAATGTTGAAGGCACTGTTGTTGAAGAAGTAACAGGAAAAAAACTTATTGGTGGGCAAATTAGGGCATATGTTGTAAGAGACAAGGAATCCAACAAATATTATGTAGGATACTTTAATGATAAGGACCTTGACCCTTTTAATGTAGGTGATTGTGCAAAATTAAAATTGGAAATATTTTCAAGCCTCAATTTTTCATATTATGTCAATGGAAAGAAAGTTGTTGAGGATGGATATGAAATAATTGAGTATAGTCCTTGTAAAATAAAACAAAAAAAATAATTCTCCTTTTTATTTTTCTTAACTTTTCCCCAGAAGTTGCTTTCTCACATTCGCACAAATAAAAACTTTTCCATTTCCCCTCGGGAATGTCCTACATTCATCATGTTTAATTTGATAATTAGTTCACACATTTAATAGTTCTTAGAAATTTTCTTTTTGGGTGATTTTTATGGAAAAATTAACCGAAAAGAAGAGAAAATGGATTATAACTCAATTTAGAGTTGGCGGAAGTGCAACTACTATTGCTAAGACGCAAAAGATCAGTAGAAGAATGGTATATAAACTGGTTGCCAAGTACAAAAAGGAAGGAATAAAATCTTATAAAGCAACAAAAGAAAGATACGCAAATTTGAAAGAAAGGGTTGAGAATATCTTAACCCCTAACTCTGTAGATTTTACCCCATAGTTTTTTCTTTTTCTTGATGTTACTATTTTTCTCCTCGATAGGTTAAAGAAGTGATGGAAACATTTATATATAACTTATTACTTAATTAAGTAATATGAT
>JAYEMU010000048.1:0-3580 GCA_034718475.1 Nanobdellota archaeon | reverse complement strand
ATTAAATAGTTTTCGTAAATTTGGCTACAAAAAATCCTTCAGAATCATTATCCTGTGGCCAGATTTTTAAGCTTTTCTTGACTTCAGAAGTGAATCTTTTGCCCTTGAATTCTTCAATCGGCTTGCTTCTTTTTATGTCAATATTAATTTTTTCAATTTTCATATTTTCATGGCTGGCTAATATATGGTTGACAATTCCTTCATCCTCTTCTGGCTCTAAAGTACAGGTTGAATAAACTAAAGAGCCTCCAACTTTTAGTACTTTGATTCCAGCATCCACTAACTTCTTTTGCAGGCAAAACATTTTTTTCGCATAATTTGGATTCCAGATTTTTATCGTTTTCAAGGATTTTCTAATAGTGCCAATTCCTGAGCAGGGTGCATCAACCAGAACTTTATCATATTGCTTTTTTTCAAACCATCCTCCGCTCATCCTTGTTATGATGGTATTTGCCACCCCCAATCTTTGCAAATTTGCCGTTAAAGGCTGAAGCCTGTCAATCTTAATATCATTAGCAAGAATTAAGCCTTTATTTTTCATCATTGCTGCCATTTGTGAAGTTTTTGATCCTGGCGAGGCGCACATATCCAGAACAATTTCATTTTTTTTTGGATTTAGTACAATGGGCGGAATCATTGAAGCAGCGCCTTGAATATAAAAATATCCTAAAAAATGCTCTTTTGTATTCCCTAATGCATATCCCTTAACCTTAAATCCTTCTTTGCACCAAGGAATGCTTTCAAGATCGAATCTTTTTTTAATTTCTAGGATGGATGTTTTTAAGGTGTTTACCCTAATGGTTTTAGGCAGGGGCTTTAATGAGTATTCTAAGAATCTATCAATATCAGTAAGTTCTTTATATTGCTCAATAAATTTAGGCTTCCATTCAATTTTCATAGGTTTATAGAAGCCCAGAATATTAATAAATTTATTGAAATTTTCCCATTTAAAGCCTTTTTAGGATTTTAGCAGGAGATAATGTATAATACCAGTCATTGCCTGTCAAATCCTCTGGATCTGGATGTTTTCCGTCAACTTTGACTATATATGTATACCTTGGATTATCGCCTTTAAATGCTGTTTCTTGGGACTTTGAGAAGAAAATTTTGCCTTTATATTTTCCCCTGCTGTCTTGTGGGTTTATAGAATTTCCAAGTTTGTAAAATCTATCAGAAGTATGGTATCCAATAATCTCTTTTATGCCCAGTTCCTGCCTGGCTTTCAATAATCCAATAGCTTTTTTTATAGCTAGGGCTTCATCCAAATCCTCAAGTTGGTGCCTGCTAATTAATTCATCCGGCAAAAGACCCATTAATTTATCCAAAGATAATTCATTTAAAGCTTTCATTTTATACTATTGGACGATTTAAGTATATAAATCTTTCGTTACTTTTGAGTGATTAAATCACTAATTTCCCTGATTCTTTTTAAGAAAAGCCCCACTTAAAAACTCCATTACCATAGACCTTTCACTCCATGTGGCATAAATCTCTTCCAGTTTGCATGGCTTTTCATTCCCACTTTGTGTGGTATGAATATCTTTTTTATTTTTTAAGTTTCAATTATTTTTTCTAAAAAATAATTTACTCCCTTAATAATTAATCTTTGTGATGGTTTTTTTAAACTCATTATTGAAGGTTCTTTTTTAGTTAAAGCTAACATAAATTCTTTTTCTGATAAAATTAGAGGATTTACTTCTTTTCCCAAAATTGTAGATAATTGGGAAATTTTATTTTTTATTTTGACATTCTTTTTTTTAACAATTAATAAAATATCTATATCTGACTCTGTTGTAAAAGATAGACGAGCATAGCTTCCAAATAAAACACAAGTTAAAATATTTTTATCTAAAAACAAGTTTGTTAGGTGGGAGATTATTGAATTAATCTTTTTATTTTTTGTGGATAATTTATAATCTTCAATTATTTTAATTAATTCAGAAGATTGTTTCTTTGTTTTATCAATAGAAAGAAGGATAGTTCTCCCTGCTTTTTTCTCTTTTAAAAAAAGTTTTAATTTAGAAAGGGTTTTTTGAACACTATACGGATGAAGTTTTAATTTTTTAGCTATCTCCAGAAGATAACTTTCTTCATTATCATAAATGATTTTCAATATTTCTATTTTATTTTTTGTCAAAGGAATTAATTCTTTTATCATTCTAACTCTCCTAAAATCTCTATTAATTTTCTAACTTCTTCAATTACTCCTTTAGAAGGTGTTTTAATTTTTCTTAGTGTTTTAGGCAGATACATATACTTATTTCTGATAATTCTAATGTTTGAAATTTCTCTAAAAAATGATTCTTGCAAGTCTAATTCAGCAAATAATTTATCTTTCTCTTTAAGCATTTTATGGATTTTTATTAATACTTCTTTTGAAATTAAATTCTTAAATAAAAGTGCAAGAATTACACAATTGTGATCTTTTGAATAAAACCCTAATTTTTTTATTAAAATAGAATTACACATTAAAAATAAAGATTGATATGCTTTGATTATTGCCCATTTTGGATTTTCTTCTTTTTTAGCAGAATCCAAATCTTCATAAGCAAAGTTTTGATATTCTTTGTAAAGCGAGTTACTAATCTCTACAAATTTATTTTCACATCTTTTGTATTCTTTTTCCAATTTCTTTTTTGTTTTTGGTATCATTTTATTTTAGGTTGTATATATATACAATTTGAGTTGTATTTAAAGTTTTTTGTTTTACTGCTGTGTGGCATTTTCAGTATTTGTGGCATGTGTATCATTTTTAATAATCTCCCAATATCCGCCTGTTTTGGAACTTCCTTTAAATTCAATTTTACATTCTTTTTTTAAATAATTTTAAAGAAAAGTATAATCTAAAAATGAGTTATAGGGAAAGTTTAATTCTCATAATTTTTACATAAAACTAATTAAATAAGCCTCTCCAAAGTTTTTTTCTTGAATTCGCACGGGCTCAGGCATTTAATGTTTGGGAATGTGCATTTTGGCCCATTATTGTAAGGCAAAAGCAAATCATGAACTTCATTATTCACGCCTTTTGTTGCAGCTATATATTCCATCAAAGTTCTTTTAGTCCTAAGCATTATTTCTAATTGTACCTGGCCACAAAGCCTTTCATTGGCTTTAGAGATGAAATCCTCATAAGTCCCCCTTTCATTAACCTTGGCTAAAAGTCCTTGTGGGAAATTTTTCCTTACTTGTTCCATATCTGATTTCCAACTCTGGCTGAGTTTAGTATCATATAATAATATTGGTGGGATAAAAACATCTTCGTCACCGCTTATTGGTTGTATTTGGTAATTTAGGGTTCTATGCCTTTGTGCTTGCGCCAATCCAGCCAGAGATAATTCATAATTTACAGAATAGCATTCATTAAAAAATTGCATAAAGTTTTGGCGTTCAGCAATTAGCGATAATTTTCTTGCTTTTATTAAAGGATTAAGATTAGGAACATAAAATGCTGACGTTCCCTGATTAAATTCAGCCATGCTTTTTTTGATTCTTTGATTGAAATCAGAATTTTCAGCATTTGCTATAAACTCTTTAAAGAAATGCATAATATAATTTAATTGCCCAAAGCCCAAAGTATGCC
>JAYEMU010000047.1:0-3586 GCA_034718475.1 Nanobdellota archaeon | reverse complement strand
AATCTTACATCATTAAGCTAAATCTTAATGGTTTTTTTATATAAGAATGGAGTTGGAATTCATCTACAGACTAAAGTCTGCAAGAGTTTTCTTCCAACAAACATAAGAATAATAATAACTATTGCATCAATGATTATTTAGGGTTCATATTTACTTTTCTTATATTTTCTGGTTGCTTGTTTATTTGGATGATTCAACAGATAAAGAAGAATTAACATTAAATGGTTCCCCCTTTTGTAAGCATAGTGGTTCCTGCATGGAATGAAGAAAAAACAATCGCGGGAACATTAAGTTCTGCAATGGAATTAAATTATCCAAAAGATAGGTTGGATTTAAAAATTCCTAAATTAATGAGATTAACTATTAAATTCCGATAAAGTTAAAAACTGTTACTCATTTTAAAAATATTAGGAAAATGATGGAATATTTTATATGGGCTGTATCATTATTAGGTCTTTTTATTGGTGTGTTTTGGACCCAAGTAGCTCTTGCTCCTGATGAAGAAAAGAAGGGTGATAAGCTCGAGCCAACAGTCTCCTTTATTGTTCCTGCATGGAATGAAGAAAAAACTTTACGCAAGACTATAGAATCTATACTTAATCTATATTATCCTAAAGAAAAGATTCAAATATTGATAATAAATGATGGTTCAACAGATAGAACCAAAGAAGTTGCAAATCATCTTATTAGTGAAAATCCCTTATGGGATATTGAGTTAATAAACCGGACAAGAACTCCAGAACAATGCACAAAAGCTCCAGCACTAAATGAAGGATTGAAGGCTGCCACTGGCAAATATATTGCTTGCCTTGATTCAGATTCTAGAATTGAAGCAGATTCATTGAATAAAATTTTTGAAATGTTTGATGAAGAAAAAGTCGCATCTGTAATAAGCGCAATAAAAGTTTCTAACCCTATTACAATCTTTAGCAAAATTCAAAGGATTGAATATATACTAGCTACTTTTTTAAGAAAACTTATGTCTAAAGTGGATACTTTGCACATAACTCCTGGTGCATTGAGTATTTATAAAACTAAGATAATAAAAAATTTGGGCGGCTTTGATGAAAAGAATATTACTGAAGATTACGAAATTGCAATGAGGTTAAGATATAATGGTTATAAGATTAAAATTCAGCCCGAAAGTATAAGCTATACAAATGTGCCTGTATCATTTAAAGGCATGTGGGATCAAAGAGTCCGCTGGTTTAGGGGATTCATAATGACATCCATCAAGTATAAGAATATGTTTGCAAATAAAAAATTCGGCATGATGGGGGTTTTTCAATATCCTATAAATATAATATCATTCGTAATTATTATCCTAACATTTCTACTATTGGCTTACGAATCCACGATGTGGGTTTATCGTCTGATTAATAAATTATTAATTCTTGGAAGTGGCATTATTGAAATAATAAAAATCCCTACATTAAAGGATATATTGCTTCATATAAATATAAAAGTTATTTTCCCCATAATTATCTCTTTATCAGTCATAATATTTATATATTATTTAGCACATAAATCACAAAAGGAAAAATGGAAGCATCCTTTGGCGCTTGTTGTTTACTTCACAATATACCCAACATTAAGAACAGCACATTGGGTAACAGCCACATATAAGGAATTATTCAAGAGAAATAGAAAATGGTAAAGAATAAAAAATTATTATTTTTAAGAAGTGCTATTATTACATTGATTGTTTTTGGGACTGGAATATTGTTAGGTGTTGCCTTAGATAACTATAAAGAGAATTCTGTTCTTACAGATTTAAAATTTAATGAATTAGATACTCAAAGTTATTTTCTCGAAGAAGCATTTATTAAAGATTCTGAAAAAAACATATGCGAAATTTTACAAAGCAGAATTGATAATTTAAAACATAGCTTAATTAAAATTGGGACTGAACTGCGAAATAATGAAGTGAGCTCAATCTCAAAAAGTTCTGATTTAGATTATCTAAAAAGGAAGTATACATTATCTGAAGTGCAATTTCTTATGCTTTTGAAAGACTTAAAAAAGGATTGTAACTCTAAATATATTCCAATACTATTCTTTTACACCAAAGATGAACCTGTTTGCATGAATCAAGGCTATATATTAACATGGGCATATGAAAAATATAAAAAAAATGTAGTAGTTTTATCATTTGATAAGGATTATGAAGATGAACCTTTAATAAAAACTTTAAAATTACAATATGGTGTTCAGGAAAAATCAACAGTAGTAATTGATGGCAAGACTTATTCTACTTTCCTAACAAAAGAAGAATTAAATGAAATCCTAACTGGCCTTATTCCTTCTTAATTTTATAAATGGCAAGATGCGTGTAATTTTTGTAAAGGTTTAAAAATGTCCCAAAAAAGTATCAAAAATCCTTAAAATTTAAAAAAGCCTAATCCTTATCAAAGGATGGTGATATGAATGGCGCAATGCGAAATGTGCGGAAAGGATTCTAAGCTTGTTGATGCAATTGTAGAGGGGACCATGCTTGCGGTATGCAAAAATTGCGCCAAATATGGGAATGTTATTGCAATAAAAAAATTTGAAAAAGAAAAAGATCTTGCACCTAGAACATTAAAAATAGAAAGAAGTATGCCTATTGAAAAAGAAATGGAGATAATTAAGGCAGAATATCCATTTCTAATAAAAAATGCAAGAGAGAAAAAAGGTCTCAAACAAGAGGAACTTGCCCAAAATATCGCTGAAAAAGCTTCTATTATACATAAAATTGAATCCGGTGCATTTGAACCTCCATTTGATTTGGCTAAAAAACTAGAGCAATTTTTAAGAATAAAATTAATAACCAAAACAAAAACTCTTGTTGATAAAAAAGAACTGAATATAAATGATTCGGGGTTAACTATTGGGGATTTATTAAATCTGAAAAAAATTACTCCAAAATAATCACATTGCCACGGCCTTTTTTAATTCTTTGAACTTTTTCTTTATGCTCTAATTCAGTAATCATTAAACTAATCTTGGCTTCCGAAACACCCAGCCTTTTTCTTATTTCTTTTTGGGTTATTCTCCCATCTTCTTTTTTAATGATGGCCAACACTTTTTTTAAATCATCATCAAATTCATCTTCAATTTTTACAGGATATTTTAATTTAAAAAACCTAAATCCTAAGAATAATGCACCTAATAATAAAACAATTAAGCCCAAATACCAATAGGAGCTGAACCCATTTGAATAAATGTCTGTATCAATCTTAATATTTTCATTTTCCTCAAATAGCCCCATTTCATCTTCTATATCCCTCATTAAAATTAAGTCTAAAACATACTGCCCCTCATCTATAATTGAAAATGTTTCTTCAGAAAAAAATTTAATCATCCCCTCATCAAAATACTCTGCTCGGATAATATAATCACCTTTTGGAACATTAAAGGAATAGTATCCTTCATTTGCAACCATTACTTGTTGAGGGATTGTATTTATTGAAACTTTAACATTCTCTAAACTGTTTAATTCAAAATCATACATATGACCGCCAATAGTCCCTGCGGCTGCAAAAGGCAATAATAAACAAAATATCATCAATAAAATTATTTTCATATATAATATTATTTAAAAAAG
>JAYEMU010000046.1:1706-14418 GCA_034718475.1 Nanobdellota archaeon | reverse complement strand
GCGTTAATAGTTACAGGATAATTCAGATCTATTGCAACCTGATAAGGCAATATTTGTGTTGTGACTTTAAAAGGTTCATTGGCTATAACCTCAACCCCTCTTATTTCATCAAGGTCTACGCATGTGACCAAATCTTTTTCAATGGCCCTGCTCAACTGCTCTTCCATTGACCTTAAAGTTAGCAGCCTGTTCCTGCAGGTGATTTTCCCTTCTAGATTAAAACAAAGGTAGCTTATTTTTGTATCGTTCCATAGCCTGAAAGTATCCAAACCTGGAGTCAAATATCCGCCCTGAATCCCAATAGTTCTTATATGGTCATCAGCACTTGCTTCCAAACAGTTTTCAATCATCTTTTTTGCAGCCCTCATTTCAGAATTTATTCCTGACTGCGAAGATGGCGGCAGAATATCTTTTCTAAAAGCAAGAAATAAAACTATTAGTGCAACAATAACAATGCCTAAAATGACAAAAATTGTAACCTGTCCTCTTTTTTTATCCATAAATACACCTCGACTAAAGTTAATGATTTAGCATATTTAAAGGTTATGGTTTTATTTTCACTCTATTGATAATACATGCTTTCCCTAAATTGCCGAATTTATCTTCACAGGCAACATAAACCTTTTCCTGTGTCTCGACATTCATGCTATGAATTTTATCCATGGAGCCAAGCTGCTTGCCTCTGCCAAAATCAAATTCTTCAAATTCATATTCGCAACTTGCCTCTTCATCAAGAACAATCTTAATATACAACCCTTCCCTATAAACCTCAATTATCTCCGGAGCATCTACATCTACATCTATTGTAAAATTAATTGAAGTTGTTGCCGTATTGGCAGCGATGTCCACGCACTTGATCCAATAATCATAATCATTTTTTGTCAGGCCTGACAAGGATTGTGTATGGTATGAACTGTTTGTATTGAAGAATTCTATGCTGTTGTAATAGCACACTGCTTTCCCATTCTGTGCTCCTCCCTCAGTTGTAACTTGCAAAGTAGCATTTGTGTTGTAGACAATTCCAGAGGGGGATGCGTCCGAAATTGCAAGGCCTTCAGAAGATTTATAGGTTGTCCACATAAAGCTTTCTTGATTTTCATTTCTCCTGTCTGTACCCTCTGGCTCATCCTTGCATCTAAAATAATAATAGTTTGTTGCATCAGAAACAGGAAGTTCAACTTGGCATTCTGAATACTGGGAAAATAAACTATTTTCAGGCATCGTCGCACAGCTCATGTTAATCTCCATCAAATCGAATTCCCTATCCTCTTTAGATGCCCTGCATTGGAAAGGGGAATATTCATCAACCAGCAATGTCAGGCTTGTAAGATTTGATTCGGCAGATACAAATCCCTGGTCAGGTATGGATGCAGCAACTATGATTGGAGGCTCCATGTCAGGAGTATTCTCTGTTGAAAATTGAATTGTATAAGGCGCAGTTTTTCCTTCATCTTTTGGATTGCCTGAAGGATCCTTGCAGATAATAAAATAAGTATAAGATGTTGCAGGCACTAGATTCCTAAACGTGATATTATGTTTTGTATAAAACATTCCCTCGCCCAATTTCATAGACATTTCATTATAGACATTTTTAACTTCTTTATCTATCTTGCACAATGATAGCTCATCTGTTTCAACCCCAAAAGTTATCCTTGAAAATGCAGGAACTTTTCTTCCGGCAATGCTATAGCCATTATTTGATTCTACAATTTTAAACTCATTTGTTATGTCCTGATTTTTTGACCTGATAACCAGGGCATCTCCCCAAGGTTTTATTACAGGGCGATTGACATCATTAGGGTTTGCATTATAGCAGGCGTCTCTTCCGCTCCCTTCATTTTCTGGAATGAACTCGCAAGTTGCGCCCAGACTCCTGCACCTGTATTCAGAGCAGACTTTCCATTCAGTTGAGCACTTGCCGCAATTATCTCCTCCCATTGGCGGCTGCCATAATCCGCAGGTTGTCCCAACAGTCCTTGTCTGGTGCTTTTTGAAAGCAAACTCAGTAAGGACAATGTAAAGCACAACTGCCAAAGCAACCCACGATGCAACTGTTCCAACAACTCCCATCACTGAAGCTTTGGACGACCAATATGCAACCATCCCCACCATCTTTACGCCTGTTGCAAACTTCAAGGCAATCAACAAGCCGGCAACTGCAGCGCCTGCAACCCCTGCAGATATTTTTGCTCCCAATACACTGCTTTCTGTTGCCTTTCCAACATACACGCTTTGGTCAGCACCATCCCATTTCTCTTCAAAAGAGCCAGCCATTTTTTTATCCAAAAGCATTGCAGGCTCCTCTGATTCTTTTTTTGCTTTTGATCCTAAAGACTTTTTATAGGAGATGTCCCATCCCTGATAGCCCTTATCCCACATCCTTATAAATCCTTCATCGCTAAAATCTCCCTTGAAATTATAATGCGCACCGCAGTCGCCCAAGCTTCTGCAATAACTATTTTGAGTGACCAGATAATCTTCAGAAAAGCATTGGCAGTTCCCATCTTTTTCACAGACCCACTTCCATTGTGTATACACATCTTTTATGAACAAAGTCTTGCATGACCTTGATGCCAAATCGCACTGCTCATTTGTCTTTGTCTGGGTATTGCTTGTCTGTGTAGAAACCGGAGCGCTTTCCAGCCCCCAAAATTTTAATCCTGGGGGATGCATTGGAATGCATACTCCTGAATCCTCATTGCCAGCCCAAAAACAATCCCTTAAATCTGTCCTGTCGCAGCAGCGCTTGTCAAGCTTATAGGCAATTGCCCGCTCAGCACCATCCTTAATATCATTGGCAGTATTGCATAAAGAGGTGCAGTCTTTCCAGCGATTTATGGTGCAGGCTGCTTCACTATATTCCCTGCCCCTCCAAACTGAACCTGCTGCAGGAAATCCTTTGCTGCTAAAACCCCCTTCTTTGTATACATCAACCTGCCTGCAAATCTCTTCCCTAAAATCCTTGCAGGATTCCATTATCTCTTCTCCATTAATGCACATATGCCTATAATGCCTTGAGCCCGGAAGATCCAGACTGGGACCAATTGCAGCATCAAACTCGCACCAGGATTCGCCATTTATCCTTTGGATGCCGTCACCCTCAACAGCAGGATTATCCCAGCTGCTTTCACAATTCAAATTTTTGCAGGTAGCATTCGAATGAAGCTTCTTTGTATAGCCGCACACAGTGCCTGAAGCATAATCACAATCTTCCGCAACATCTTCAGGATTCCCGCAGCTGTCAAACCAATAAACATCCTCGCTTCCTTCTAAACAATCAACCTTAAAATGAGTTCTGCATTCTTCACAAGGAAGATTCTCATTCGAGCAATAAGTCTCTTCATAAAATCCTTTGCTTCCAATGCCATTTTCCAAACCGCAATTTTCTCGCGTTGTCCAAAAGCATCCATCATCATTTACACAGCAGCCTTTTTCTGATTTTTTGCAGATATGCAGGCATTGTGCTTCAGTTTCAGATTGCCTAAAATCTTTTTCAAGTTCAGGATAGTCCATAAGAATCTTGTCACACTTTTTTTCAGTAGCATATGCACAGCTTAAACCGCCAATAACGCAGCATCCTTTTTGGCACGCATCCAAGCCATCACAACCTCCCTCTTTCCAGGAATAGCCTGCACTTTCACAAGTCGCTTTAGATGTCTGTTTTGAACAGGAACCTTCTTCATCATTAACACAGCATCCCAATTTGCAGAAGGAGGTAGTTTCACAAGTCTGGAAGTTGCCAACCCTATAGCTATTATCACAATTTTCAGCATTGGTATACAAACAGGTATCACCCTGCAAAGTCCTTTCACAGCATGCCTTTGCTGTTTCTTCTATTATCCCGTCTTCAGCAGATACAGGAACAGATATGCCCATTGCCAAAACTAAACTTACTATCAGGTAAATCATAAGCATTGCTTTGCCTTTAAGAAACTTGCACCTCATATAACCTTAAAATAAATTAATTAGATATAAAAGGTTTACCCTAAATCAGCACAATATTTTAAGTGAGTAAAAATAGAAAAATCACTCACTTTTTAGACAGTGCCTTCATCCATCTTTCCAATATGAGAGTTTCAACTTAACCAACGATACTTCCAATTTTCTCCCTTAACTCATCGATAGAATCATGATTCAAATTATTAATAATGAGTTTCATTTTCAGAACAAAGCCTTCAGCATTACTGAATAATTCATCAGCAATCTCTTTTGTAATTCCATCTTTTTCTGTGGTCACGTAATACTGTTTATCTATTCTTTCCTTTTTCGCATCAGAAATCAACTTAAACAAATCGTTTTCCTCAAATAACAACTTCAATAAAAGAATAGAACCACCATGGTTCTCACATTTGACACCAACTCTAAACAGTAATGCAAGAAGTAAATTATACATAGCATAGTAAGACATCCCAATAGAATTCTCATACAGGTTGTTTTGTAATAACAATTTTGCAGATTTCAAGCAATTGGCAGATTTTTCTGAATAGGAATTGCAAATATCTTAGGATGGTTTAACCAATTCCAACTTTTCTTCCTTTTTCAGCTTATTCAGAAATTTGCTTGTCATAAAACACCTCAATTCCCCTGATAATTATATGATCCTTTATAATCTCTTTGATTAATGGAGACTTAGTATCAAAATTACCAATTTTAACATTAATTTTTGAATGCAAATCTTCAATTAATTTTTTAACATTTCTGCTTTTGGTTTCAATGTAAATATCAATATCACTATTTTTTCTAGCTAATCCTTTAGCATAAGAACCAAAAAGCACAATTAACTTTTCATTGGTCTTTTTTAAAATTTCTTCAAAAATAACACTCAATTCAGGATGTTTTCCCAGTAGCTTCATTAATTTATATAATTCTGCTTGTAAAATATAATTTCGCGAAACAATGTTCTTTTTAAGAAAGAAAATCTTGTTCTTGCCTTCCTTTCTTGAATCAACTGCGTTATTTTTTTTAAGATTATTTAATTTTCTTGAAATAGTGGAATGGGATTCTTTCAATTCCTTAGCAATGCCCCTAACATGATTATCTGATTTTAACAATAATTCAACAATGTCCAATTTTAAATTGTCTCTTTTTTGAACCATATGTACCAAATATGAACCAATGATATATAAATCTTTCTCTCAAAAAAAAGTAACTTAAAAAGTTAGGATACACAATATAGGGCATAAAAAATGACTATTTGGCGACGATGATAAGGGAAAAGTTTTATAGAACTATTACCCAATTTGGAAACTCACGTTAAAATTAATTAAATTTAATTGGTCAAGAACGAGATAACTTCTTATTTTTTCATTTCATAAGTTGACAGCACATTCTAAGGTTCCACTAAATCAGAACTGCCAACTTTAACAACTTTTTCAATCTTTGGCAATTTCAAGTGCAGAATTATTTCCTGCATGATATTATCGAATATGTCTTTGCATAAAACATGGTAAATCTCCTGCCCTGCAAACAGATGTTTTTTTACATTGATTGAAGTTACTGTCCCAGAGCCAAAAAAGAAACTTTCATTTTTATATTCGCAGGTTGCAGGCTCATTTAATTCTAAGTAAATTGTATTGCCTTGTTTATATATGTTTTTTATTTCTGGTGCATCTAAATCTCTTTCAGAGGAAAAAGAAATGATTGCATTATCCTTGTTGCCAACAAAATCCATACAGGTAACATTGAATTCATAACTGCCAGCAAGCATATCGACCAAAACATTTTCACTATATGAAGCATTGGTGGTGCCAAATTGGCCAGCGCCAATATTGCTGTCGAAATAGCATATTGCCCTGCCATTGTCTGCACCGCCTGTAGTTTCAACAAACAAGGTTATGTCCTTTTCATATAGTTCGCCTGATGGACCGAATGCAGTAATTACTAATGGCGTTGTCTTTTCAAATGCTACAACATAGCTTTCAGTATTTGTGTTGGACTCCCAATCAGAAGGATTGTCCTGACACCTTATATATACTGTATTTGTGCCTTCGCTGACATTGAACTTTGCCGCACAGATTTCATAATCAGCAAAAAAGCTTTCTGCTGATGGCTCTGTGCATGCCATGTCAGTTGTCATCAGCTCATAATCCCTATCCTCTTTTTCTAATCTGCAACTGAACTCAGAATCCTCATCAACATATACTGCAATCTCTGTTTTATTTTTGTCTGCTGCAACTTTTCCATTTTTTGGCAGTTCAGTTGAGATTATATATGGTGCTGACATATCCGGCGAATCATCCGTAGTAAGCTCAATTACATAAGGTGCTATATACTCATCTTCCTTTGGATTATTATTGCTGTCTTTGCAACCAATATAAAACCTGTAAGTTGTGTCAGGCAAAAGGTTGTTGTAAGTTATATTATGCTCTTTAGCAAAATATGTATCAGGGAATGGCTTGACTAAATCAGAGAATATCATTGGATCCTTGAACTCAGTGTCCAAATAGCATTGCGAAGTTTCATCTGTTAAAATCCCGAATGTTACCTTTGAATGTGCAGGCACTTTATCTACTACCTTATGTCCTTGCTGCTGTGCAACTGTTTTTATTGTAGAGGTTACTTCCTCTCTTTTTGAGATTACAACAAATGCTTCATCATTCCATTCAATCTTTGGATCAGCAACATCATTTATAGCCACTGCTACACAAGTTTCCCTTCCAGTGCCTTCGTTTTCTGCAATGAACCTACACTGCGAACCCAAAGACCTGCACCTGTATTCTGAACATTGTTTCATTGAATCTTCATCGCACTTTGCGCAATCATCTCCGCCAATTGGAGCTTGCCAAGGCTGGCAAGTTACTTTAACTTTAGTTGTTTTTGTTTGCGGCCATGTTAATACTGTGTAAAGTATAACCGCAACTAAAAGTGCTATGCCTATTCCGAGCAAGAGACCTGCTAAACTTGTTGCTGCTACAGGAGCAAGCGCTCCAGGTACTGAAGAATATAAGGCCAAAGCTCCCCCTCCTCCCGCGCCTATAGCCAATGTATGTGCCAATGCAACAGAAGCCACTATAACACCTGCAGATGCAACCCCCATCATACTAAAGCCAGCAGCAGTATCTCCCCACTTACTACCCGGACCTCCCCATTTCCTCCAACCACCCAAATTTAATTTTCCCAAGTACAAGCCACCTTGTGAATCTTTCCATTCGGAATCAAAATCTCCAACCAACTCTTCTGTCAAAAATGGTTTCAATTCCCAGCCTAAAACCTTTAAGGGCTCTCTAAAAAAGCCCTCATCAGTAAAAGCCCCAATATAATTATAATGTGCTCCGCAATCTCCAAGGCTTCTGCAATATTGATTTCTCATTATTAAAAAATCATCTTTTAATGCTTCACAATTGACTTTGCAATCCCAATCTTTTTCTGCAAGTTTTTTCCCCCAACCTACTTTTGTTTCATAATCCCCAGCTTCACAAGTATCCACTGCTTCTGCAGAAGGCGTTGCGCCATTTTCAGAATCATCCCAAAATTTCAAGCCTGATGCAGTGCTTGGCATACACACCCCATTATTTTCATCACCCATCCAAACACAATTCCTTAAGTCAGTTCTTTCACAGCATTTTTTATCTATAATCAAGCTTAATCTTCTTTCACCACTATTGTCTGCATCCTTTGCCGTATTGCATTCTTCTGTACAGCTCTTCCAACGATTCGTTGTACAGGCACTCATTGCCATTTCTTCTCTTCGATCTTCATTATCCACATCACCATATATGCAAATCTCTTCCCTGTAATCCTTGCAGGGCTCAACAATTTCAATTCCATTAATGCAAATATGCCTGTAATGCCTTGAACCAACTACATCAAATGTAGGACCAGTTTTCGCATCATATGCACACCAAGACTCGCCATTAAACCTATAGCTTCCCAGAGTAGGATTAGCATCATCTTTCCAAGTTTCTTCGCAATCCAAAGTTTCGCAGTAAGCCTCATCAGAGTTTTCATCTTTTTCAGAGCACAAAGTCCCTTGCCCATAATCGCAATCTTCAGCAATCCCTTCAGGATTGCCACAGCTGTCAAACCAATAGACATCATCTTCGCCTTCAAGGCAATGCTTTCCATCTCCATGCTTCTCGCAATCGCAAGGCAAATATTCATTTGAGCAATAAACTTCATTATAGAATCCATCCCCGCCAGTTCCATCATCCATGCCGCAATTTTCTCTGGAAGACCACAAGCAATTATCATCATTCACACAGCAGCCTTCATCCTTCTCCTTGCATATCGCAGTGCACTCAAACTCTGAATCAGAATCCCTAAAATCCATTTCCAATTCTGGATATGCATCCATAATCTTTTCGCATTTCCTTTCAGTAACATATGCACAGCTAGACAAAGCTAAAACACAGCACCCCTTTTTGCACTCATCTATTTGACAGGTTTCATCAGCATGCCAGGTATAGCCTACGCTTTCACAAGTTGCCTTGGAAGTTTGTTTAGAACAAGACCCCTCTTCATCATTAACACAGCATCCGATTTTGCAGATGTCAGTATCTTCGCACCTTTGAAAAGTTTTAACTTCATAATTATCATCGCAGCTTTCAACATCAGTATAGGAACACGTATCCCCATGAACAGTTCTTTCACAGCAGGCATTGGTCCCCACCTCATCCTCTGCTGCTACAGGCGTAGCAATACTTATAGTAAAAACTAAGCTTATTATCAAATAAATCATAAGCCCTGCTTTTTCCTTAAGAAATTTGTACCTCATATAAAATAATAAATACATGCTAGAATTTAAAAGGTTTGCTGAATTGCCGGCATTGTCTAGTACACGGGATGTGCCTCTTGGCTAAACAGCAGGAATTTTCTTCCGACAAATATAAAAAGAAGAATTAACCCTAAAAAATAAAAAGAAGATAAATAAAACCAAACTTTTGAGTAGGAAGCCAAAATAAAAATGACACAACAAAAACTAAAAGAATCTGCAGATTTATTTCATGAGGTTCACTTTGTAGAAAAATGGGGGAAAGGAATTGGAAAGATTTTGGAGTTGGAACCGAAAACAGAATTTAAAGAGTTGGGCAGAAAATTTTATAATATTTTCAGGAAAAAAGAAGTTCAAGAAAAAGAGGGTGAAAGATTAACACAAAAAATATGGAGAAAAATCTTAGTAAACTTAAACAAAAAGGTTTACTAAAAAGAATTGGTCCTGCAAAAGGCGGTTATTGGGAGGTAAAAGAAAAATGAAATTATTATTTATAGGAATCAACTCAGAAAAAACTAAAAAAAAGGATTTGAATCGGCTATATGCTCATTACTCTAAAAATAAAATAAAAATAAATTCTGAGTTCACTAAATCACAAAAAGAAGGAAAGTTCAAAGACTGGCTTTTATTGGTGACAACTAATCGTTTTGAGTTATGCTGCACTTCAAAAAATCAAAAATCTGCATGCGCTTTCTTCTTGGATGTTATTAAAAAAATTCTGAAAAAGAATATGCAGAAGCAATTGTTATTATTTGCAGAAAAAGAAGTGATGGAATATATTACTTTGGAAGCCTTGGGATTGAATAAAAAAAGATTAGAAAAAACAGGGATGCACAATTTAATAAA
Source organism: Nanobdellota archaeon (assembly GCA_034718475.1). Classification (GTDB taxonomy): domain Archaea; phylum Nanobdellota; class Nanobdellia; order SCGC-AAA011-G17; family GW2011-AR17; genus JAYEMU01. The sequence continues at coordinate 4,862 of JAYEMU010000046.1, read as the reverse complement.
AGAATCGCTGTATGATGCAAAAAGCCATTGTAAAAAAAGAAAGTTGTTGCATGAAGTTTTAAAAAACAGCTTAATGGTTTCATTGAAATGGTGCAATAGGCTGCCTCCAGGGAATAAGCCGGAGATTAAAACAATCAAAAATGAAATTGAAAAAGTTTTTCCAAAATTAAAAAAGTCCATGCCTAAAGAGATTAAAGAAAAATCTTCAAAAAAATTTAAAGCCGACCCATCTAAAATTTTAGCTTATGCCTTGGAGAATGCAATAAAATTCAAAGGGAAGGCGCAATTAAATGCAGTCATCAACAAATTGTTTCAGGAAGGGCTTCAAAAAGATCAGCTAAAAAATTTAATTAATGAAATTAAAAAGATTATTGAAAAGGCAAACTCATTTGCACCCGAAAACCAATTATTAGAATTTGAGAAAGTCAGGCACTTATTGGAAAAGCATAAAGAGAAAAAGCAAGAAGAAAAAGTTTTGCCTGAGCTCCCAAATGTTAAAGGCAAAGTCATAACGCGAATTGCGCCAGAGCCTTCCAAATATCCTCACATAGGGCACGCATTGATTTTCACAATCCAATACTTGTATGCAAAAAAATACAATGGGCATTGCATATTGAGGATGGAAGACACCAACCCGGAAAAAGCCACAGCAGAATTTTATGACGCAATAAAAAAAGATTTGAAATGGCTTGGGCTGAAGTGGGATAAGGAGATAAGGGTTTCAGATGATATGCAAATGTTTTACAATTATGCTAAAAAATTAATTGAACAGAATGATGCTTATGTTTGCTTCTGCACCAATGAAGAGATTAAGATTAATAGGAGAGAATGCAGGGAATGCCCATGCAGGAATAATTCCCTGAAATCTAATTTGGAGGAGTGGTCAAAAATGTTAAGGGGGGATTATGAAAAAGGGGAATGCGTCCTTAGGCTTAAGGGCAATATGGAAGACATTAATTCCACAATGAAAGATCCGATAATTTTCAGGATTTCTAATGCCAGGCATTTTATCTACGGGAAAAAATATCATGCATGGCCTCTTTATGATTTTGAGAACCCCATTCAAGACTCAACAAATAAAGTTACGCATGTTATTAGGACTAAGGAATTTGAACTTCGTGAAGAACTGCACAGTTATGTATCCTATCTTTTGAATCTTCATGCCCCGTCAATTAAGGAGATTGCAAGATATAATATTAAAGGGGCCCAAACACAGGGCAGGATTATAAGGGAAATGATTCAAAATAAAGAAATAAGTGGCTGGGATGATCCAAGGCTGGTAACTATCAAGGCATTAAAAAGAAGAGGTTTTCTTCCTAAAACTTTTGAGCAGCTCGCCAAGCTTGTAGGGCTTTCAAAAACCTCTGCAAATATAGATTTTTCAATAATAGAATCCATTAACCGAAAATTGATTGACAATGCTTCTAATAGGTATTTTTTCGTCGCTGACCCAAAAAAAATCAGGATAATGAATGCTCCAAAAAGGATAAGTAAAATCCCCCTGCACCCTGATGAAGAAAAAAGGGGTATGCGGGAATTAAAAAGTGAAGGATTATTTTATATCAGTGAAGACCTAGACCCAGGAAAATGCTACAGGCTGATGCAACTCTATAATTTTAAGAATAAAAAATTCATCTCAGAAGAACTTGATCCAAAGTTAAAAGCAAGGCTTATTCATTGGATCCCTATAAAGCAAGCCTTAAAAGCCAAAGTTTTAATGCCCAATGGAAAATGGAAAAATGGTCTAATTGAAGGCTGCGCTAAAAAAATTAAAATTGGAGAGATTGTACAATTAGAGAGGTTTGGTTTTGCAAGGCTTGATAAAAAACAAAAAGATTCTCTAGTTTTTTGGTATACCCATGATTGATGCAATTCGATAATTATTTAAATTAATAATGTTTTAATTAAACTTGTAAAGGAGAAAGCTTATGGTAACTGCAGTTTTATCATTCATTTTTGGACTGATTTTTTTAATTTTGGGAGGCACAGCTACATTATCAAATTTTGGGATAAGCTTGATAGCACTCCCTGGATTCTTATATAACCCCATGATTACTAAGTTTGCCTTATTAATTGGTGGAATCCTTCTTTTCATAGATTCATTCAGCATAAAAAGCTTCCAAACATGGATGCCATCGTCCAGCAATATATTATTAGGCATATTGACAGCTTTGCTCGGTGCATTCCCTTTGGCATTAGATTATAATTTATTAAGTTTCATGCCATTCATTATCAAATTCACTATTCCCCCTTTAGTCTTAAGTGCAATCTTGACCTTATTTGGGTTATATTTGTGTATTAACTGTTATAGAATTTACCGCTCTTCTATGTTCATGGGCAGGTAAAATAGATTACAAATCAGCAAAAAGTTAATAAACTCTCAATTTATTCTTTAAAATAATCATGAAACTAACCCTTGCAGAACCAAGATTGCTCAAAGAAAGCATCAATATTATTTCTGAACTTGTAAATGAAGCAACATTTAAAGTTGATAGTGCAAAAATTGAATTGACTGCCATGGATCCTGCAAATGTTGCAATGGTTGACTTCAAATTGTTGAGCACAGCTTTTGCTGAATATAATGTTAGTGAACCCACAACACTTGCTGTAAACTTGGATAATCTTAAGGCAATACTAAAACGTGCAAAACCTACAGATTCTATTTCGCTTAATCTAGATAAAGAAAAAAATAGGTTGAATATTGAACTTATTGGGGAAAATAAAAGAATGTTTAATCTGGCATTGCTTGATTTGAATGAAGATTGTCATAAAGTACCGGATTTGGCCTTTTCTGCAAAGATTGAAACTTCAACATCTAAATTTGACGAAGCCATAGAAGATATGGATGTTGTTGCAGAATCAGTAGCATTGCTGGCAGAAAATGAAAACTTTACAATTAAATCAGAAAGCAATTTAAGCAATGCAGAAGTTATCATCCCAAAAACTGATGAAACAAATATTTCTTTAAATTCAGATAAAGTTTTATCAAAATATTCAATTGAATATCTAAAGAAAATAATAAAAGGTTCTAGGCTGGCTGAAAATGTTGTTATACATTTTGGTCAGGATTATCCATTAAAAGTAGAATATATTCTTCTTGATAGATTAAAATTAGGATTTATTCTTGCGCCAAGAGTAAACAACGATTAATAGGTA
>JAYEMU010000046.1:0-1606 GCA_034718475.1 Nanobdellota archaeon | reverse complement strand
TCTTTCATATTGAATACGATTAAATTAAATCTGATTTCCCGCCGTTTCTAAACCAACTGGCATATTTTGCCCTATCTCTTCTTCTAGATTCCTCTGCATCAATAAAGGGATATGTTTTGGGCAATGGTTTAGTAAAATGATGTGGGAACAATTCTTTTTTTACATCATTGATTATTACATCAATCGTTTCTTTATTGATCACATCCGAAAAGTTATAAAAAAGATTATGCCTTAATGCTGCAAATGCAGACATAGGAGTTTCCCTGTCAAGGGCAAGAATATTTTTAATTTTTCTTTCAAGTATTTCTCCATCTTCATCTCTTTGTTTAATTAAGGTTACATAAGTTCTTGGATTTGTGGCTAAGTCATAAGGATTATTATTGTTAGCAATTTTTTGATTATAATCTTTTATAAAATGTCTTGTGAATTTAGAAAAACGTTTTTTCTTTAATGACTTATTTTCAAAAAAATCTAAAAACAATCCTGCTTCTTTCTCAAATTCACTGGCATGGGGATTTAAGAAAATTATGGTTAAATATTGATCAGGTGTCAACAAAAGATAATGTGACATATACCTTGCTTTTTCAAGGCAATTAACCAAATGAGTTAAGTCTCTGCGAAAATGAAGTTCAAGCAGAATCTCTTCGGGCCTATGGCGCATATAAATATGGCCTTCTTTTTTCCAGTTCCCATTGATTCTAGGCAGTTTTTTAATTTTCATCAGTTGTGGCTATTGTATATCTATATATATAATTTTTGGTTAGAATAAACTATAGAAAATCAACACATTCAAAGCCGTTCGTGCCAAAAAATTAATAACTAAAAGATTCTTTATTTTATTATATGAAGCCTATATCCCTGCTTAAATTACTGCAAAAAAAATATCCAAAATCCGAATATTATCTTAAATTCAAGACGCCATTCCAATTGTTGGTAGGAACCATTATCTCAGCGCAATGTACAGATGAAAGAACAAGCAAAATCCTGTCAAATCTTTTCAAAAAACATAAAAAAATAACAGATTTTGTCAAATTAAAAACTTCCCAGATTGAAAAAGAGATTAAGAGTGCAGGATTCTTTAGAAATAAAGCAAAAAACATAAAAAATTCTTCCAAAATATTAATTAAAGATTATAATGGCAAAGTCCCAGAGGAAATGAAAAAATTAATCAAGCTTCCAGGTGTCGGCAGAAAAACAGCTAATGTAATTTTGCAGAATGCATTTGGCAAAATTGAAGGGATAATTGTTGATACCCATGTTATAAGGTTATCAAGAAGATTCAATTGGACAAAAAGTAAAAACGCAAAAATAATAGAACAAGATTTGATGCAGCTCTTTCCAAAAAGATATTGGAAAAAAATCCCGCATATTTTAAAGGCGCATGGAAAAGAATATTGCAAGGCCCGATTGCCAATTTGCAGTTCTTGCCCATTAAACAGGGCATGTCCTAAAAAATTTGTTGCAAAAAGCAAATGAATTGCAATTTAACTAAGTTTATAAACAACAACTAATTTTCAAAAAGATAGGTGAATAACTATGGTAAAATATAAAATTGAACAGGAAATAGACAAATGCATTGGCTGTATGGCATGCCAATCTGTTGCAG
>JAYEMU010000045.1:0-3625 GCA_034718475.1 Nanobdellota archaeon | reverse complement strand
TTTGAAAGGGGTAAAAGTATGGAAAGAGAAAGTATTGATTCATCTATGATCTGCGGACGACGCTCTGAAACGATATAAATCTAGCCTTTCTGAAATTGTATTTTCTTCCTTTCTTTTTCTTCAAAAAAATTCTATATAAAAAATTTTCTTTATATTCTTTTTTTGGCTTTAATTCTTTTATTCTTATTCACTAAATTTCATTATTATTTAACTGAATAGGACACGGTAAAAGAATGACTATTCACCTCCCCAGAAAGCGTATCCGCAGACGTAAGTGTAAATGTTGTAAAGAGTTATATCTCCCAGATGCTCACAATCACCATCATCAACGTTATTGCTCAAAACTGGAATGTCGCAAGGCAAGTAAAAAAGCATCTCAACAACGCTGGGCATCGTCAGAAAAAGGTTGGGATTACTTTAAAAATCCTGATAATATCCAGCGTGTAAAAGAGTGGAGAAAAGCCCATCCTGGGTATTGGAAGAGAAATGTGCCCAAACCCAAAAATGCGCTACAAGACATCTCACCTTCGCAACCCCAATTAAATCAATTAGATACGCCAAAGTTAACTGCTGCTACGTTACAAGATCTCTGTTCTTTGCAAGTCCCTCTATTAATTGGACTTATAGCTAATTTAACCGGAAATGCGTTACAAGATAACATTGCAGAAACCTCTCGAAAGTTTATAGATTTAGGGCAAGATATACTGGGAATGTACCCGATATCTAAAACCTGATGGAGGTATCAAAAATGTTAAACAAACGTATACCATGTACAGATCGTATGCGCATTGTGCCCAAGCAATTCAGTTGGATTGATCACTCACTTGTGCGTAAAAAGTACATCTGTGGTTTGAGTTGTGAGTCACTTGCACTCTACCTATTTCTTTTAACCGTAGGTGATGCTGAAGGAGTAAGTTATTACTCGGATAAAGCTATTATTTGCTATTTGGAACTTGATTGTATTGCATTAGATAAAGTGCGACTTGAGCTTTGTGAATCAGGATTAATTGCTTATATCAGCCCATTTTATCAAGTATTGTCACTAAATAATATTTCGGGCGGTTTAGCACCTGCTCCTTGTGAAAAAAAACATTCCAGTCCCCACCGTAGTAATGTTAATAGCGATGCAGTTCCACTTCGTCAAATACTTGATAAATATATTGGAGGTACACAATGATTGATTATGAAATGTACTGCAAAATTATCCAAATGAATCAGGAATATTTACATCCTTCTCAAATTGCCAAAGTACTTGCTATTAATGAGCAAACTGTACGGTATTGGTTAAATGAGGGAAAATATCATCAAAGAAAAAAAAGGCAATGTGTCAGCAAACTGGATTTGTACAAACCAAAGATTATACAATGGTTAGAAAAATATCCTTACAGCAGCAAACAGATATTCCAACGTCTTCAGGAACAAGGTTATGAAGGTGGCATAACAATTTTAAAAGATTACATTACCACAATACGTCCTCGTAAACAAAAAGCATTTTTGACCTTATCATTTTCACCTGGAGAGTGTGCTCAGGTTGACTGGGGAAACTATGGTACTGTAACAATAGGTTCGACTAAACGTAAACTCAGTTTTTTTGTCATGGTGTTATGTTACAGCCGAATGATGTATTTAGAATTCACTGTTTTAGAAAGAATGGAACATTTTCTGGCCTGCCATAAAAACGCATTTGAATTTTTTGGAGCTGTTCCAGAAGCAATTATGGTAGATAATCTCAAATGTGCTGTTATCAAGCGACTTGTTGGTCAGGCTCCTGTTTTCAATGCTCGTTACCTTGATTTTGCAAACCATTACGGTTTTAATATTCGTGCATGTGGTGTTGCAAAAGGAAATGAAAAAGGGCGTGTAGAAAATGCCGTTGGATATGTAAAAAAGAATTTTCTTGCAGGATTGGATATTCCAAACTTCACCTCAATACATATCGCAGCACGCAAATGGCAGGATCAAATTGCTAATGTTCGTGTGCATGGTACAACCCATGAACAACCTACGAAACTGTTCAAAATTGAAAAACCGGCACTGCGTCCTTTATCGACAACCACATATGATATTGGTACTGTTTGCACTGTTAGTGTTAATAATCGTTTCCGGGTTTCGTTGGACAGTAACAAATACTCTGTACCTGCTGAGTATGCAAGTACACATTTGACACTAAAAACTTATCCGAACAGACTCTGTCTGTATCACCACGATAAGCTTGTTGCACGTCACGATCGCAGCTATGACAGAAATCAGGATTTTGAAAACCCTGATCATCCTCGAGAACTCCTAAAGCATAAACGAAAGGCACGTGAACAGAAACTTTTGATGAGATTTTTAACCATATCTCCTAAATCTGAGCTTTACTATCAGCAACTATCAAAGCAACGGATGAATCCACGGCATCATATCCGGCAGATTGTAGCACTCAGTGAGATTTATGATATTGAAAAAGTCGCACGTGCCATGGAAGATGCTTTTACTTATAAAGCATTTAGTTGTGAGTATATTGCAAATATTCTTGAACAAAGAGAAAATATACCGTCTGAACCAGGAGCATTACATCTGACACGCAGGCAAAACTTGCTGGAACTGGATATACCAGAGCCAAACATATCAATTTATGATTCTAAATATGGACAAAGTAAAGGAGAACATTCTGATGAATAGTAAAAAAACAATAAAACATTCCAAAGATGAAAATATACTTAAAGAAAAGCTTCGGTATTTAAAACTAAATTCATTTTTAGATCAATACGATACAGTAGCAAATAAGGCTGCAAAAAATCAATGGACTCATGTCCAATATCTAACCGAGTTAGTTTATGAAGAAGCTAACCTGCGGTATACTCGTGCCATTGAGCGGCGCATCAAGCAGGCTAAGTTCCCAGTGAAAAAAACTCTTGATGACTTTGACTGGGATTGGCCGAAAAAAATCAATCGGTTGCAAATCGAAAACCTTTTTAGACTTAATTTTATCGAAAAAAAAGAGAATATTATATTTATTGGTGGAGTAGGACTTGGAAAAACGCATTTAAGCACAGCCTTGGCATATAAGGCATGTCTTAAGGGATACACTGTTCTGTTTGCATCCGCTATTGATATTATAAACACGCTGGTTGCAGCTCAAAATGCCGGACGTTTAAAAAGTGGTATGAAAAAGTATCTTAAATCATCAGTCTTAGTCGTAGATGAGCTGGGCTATTTACCAGTGGATAAAAAGGGCGCTGATATGCTTTTTCAGGTTATCAGTCAACGGTATGAGCAAGGAACTATTATTCTTACAACAAATAAATCTTTCAAAAAATGGCCTGAAATATTTAATAATGATTCCACGCTAACATCCGCTCTTCTGGACAGGCTTTTGCATCATGCGGAAGTTTCTGCTGTTGAAGGAAAAAGTTATCGAATGAAAGATCAAATTAATGACTAATACAGCTCTTTTGTCAAGTTATTTTCAAACCGACCGATATGCGGTGTTTTCACGCCGTCGGCCGCAGTCATCACGAGGATGGACTTCCAGCCAGCAGACACCGAGGCCAATTGTATGTGCTGCTAGAAGAATATTTCGATTGCAGCGGAACAGTCCTGGATCAAATAACTCAGCAAATGGTCATGGGCAACATCCGGC
>JAYEMU010000044.1:0-14455 GCA_034718475.1 Nanobdellota archaeon | reverse complement strand
AATTACTATCAAATGTTAAGAAATACCTTCCAGGGGTTGATAAATTTTTTAGCGCTGTTCCGGTAGCAAAACCTGAAATTATGAATGCCTTGATGTTTATTTTTAATGATTATCCTCCAAATTTACTTGAAGATGATAATATCCTGATTGGCTTAAGAAAATTTTTCAACCATATAATTAAGAAAAATGAGATTACATTTATCCTGAATAATATACGCAATAAATCATTATTATATGATGATAAATGGAAATACAAAAAATTCCAAGATTTTTATTTCCAGATGAAAAAAACTGTATATAATCTGGATACCTATTATTTATTCTTCTCAAATGCACAGTATTTACTGAGAGATACTACACTAAAGGAAATTGCATTTAGTGATGATATTATTAATGACAAAAAAGAACGGATTCTAAACAGAGTATTCAACATCTGCGGCAAAAATTTCTTAGATCTTAAACAAAGACTAACTTATATGAAAAATCAGATCATCCACAATCAACAGACTCTAAAAAGAACACTCATATTTAAAAAATTACCAAAAAGATATAAAGAGATGGAAGAAATTGCCTTACATAAAATAAATAATACCATTGATGACATTGAAAAGAAAGTCAAAGAGTCAGATGAACTCAAGGTTAGATTAAGGGAAGAAATTAAAAGAAGACATGGATTCTTTAGCAAACAAACTCTAAAAAACATATTTAAAGAATTTAAATGGTTTAGACCGTTTTTAAAAAAGTAGATTTATTTCTTCCTGTGATAATCATTATATGCTTTATGGGCAGATTTCTGCTCCATTTCTGATGTTTCCTTATCTAATTCAGAAAGAATATGTTTGGAAATTCCATCCATTACATGTTCAACTTTGCTTAACATAACCATACTAAATACATATGCACAATTATATATAAATATATCGATTATTTAGTTACGGACATAAGTAATTAATATCACAATGCAGTCTTTTACGATTAATCTAATATCTAAATCACGCCTTGCTATAAATGATTTCAATTTAATACCTACTATTTTTGTCCGCTACTATTTATTAGGCTCAATCTTAGAGCCGAAATTCCGAAGTTTTTCGTAACCTCCAAAAATCATCTAACTATATGAAGTGAATTTTTTAATGTAAAAATTACTTTTTAGACAACCCCAAGAGTTTTCTTCCAACAATTATAAATTAAGAAGCTGTTTCAGCCTTTCCTTATCAAACCCAATTATCATTTCCCCATCAACTTCTATTACAGGAACTCCCATCTGACCAGATTTCTCAACCATTCTCCTTGCAGCATCATGATCTTTTGAAACATCGATAGCCTCAAATTCAACATTATTTTCTTTTAAGAAATCCATTGCAAAGTGGCAATAGGGACAAGTTTGCGTTGTATATACAATTACTTTTTTAGCCATTTTTTCCTCCGAAATTATTTTATAATTATATCTGCCTTTTAAATACTTTACGAAAATGAATTTTTTCTTATTAGCCCTGCTATCATCAAAACACCTATAATTATCATGACTAAACAGAACAATTGGCCAAGTGTAAATTGCCAAAATATAAAGCCCAATTGGGAATCAGGAGCCCTGAAAAATTCAATGAAAAACCTAAATGTACCATAAAGCGTTACAAATAGCCAAAATAAGAACCCCTTGGGCAGCTTGTTATCCTTAACAAAAAATAGAATGAAAAAAATTATAAAATTCTTAAATGATTCATAAAGCTGGGATGGATGTCGAAAGCCTTCAGCCCCTGGGAATTTTACGCCCAAAAATAAAGATGTAATCCTGCCGTATAATTCACCATTTATGAAATTGCCAATCCTTCCCAAGCCCAAGCCTATTGCCAAAGGAATTACAGCATAATCAGCAAAGTTCCAAAAGTCAAATCTTCTTTTCCTCCAAAAAAGGTATGATCCTAACAAAGCCCCAATCAGCCCTCCATGAAAAGATAATCCCCCTTCCCAAAAAAATAAAATATTAAGCGGATTTAAAAGATAAAAATTAAAATTATAAAATAAAATATAAAAAATTCGTGCAAAAACTAATGCCCCAATCACCAAATAAAGCAAAAGATCAGCAAGATATTTTTCTTTTATTCTTAATAATTTCTTCCTTGAAAAATATTTTAACATTAAATAAGAAATAATTATGGCTATAACATATATTAATCCATAATATCTAATCTGTAAATGGCCAAAACCTAAAATTACCGGATTAATATTGTGATAAAATACCATTTTATTCCTTTACAAATTTGGTGCCCAAACCTAAACCAAAAATAAATAATGACAAATAAATAACATTAAGCAAAATCTTTTTGGACATATCATAAAAAATGGACATAGAAAATAATTTTATTAAAGTTGATGAATTCGGCATTAACCAAAGATTATTGTCAAATAGGATTAAATGAAACCATCTAAATAATGCTGGGAACATCGCAAATGATAAAATCAGCAGAATTATTGCCAAACCAAAAGAAATGCTTGAGCCAATTAAAAAAGAATTGCCAAGCAAATATATCCTGCCCTTAAGAAGCAAAATAGAAACAAATACAATGAATATTAAAAATAAAATAGTTAAAATAAATACCGCATTCCAAATTAAATGCCTTACATCCTGCATGTGTAAAATATCCTGTTCAGTAAAATAATCAGGATTCAATTCTATACCGTACTGAATGAAATTAAAAAGATTATTCAAGATTAAATCTTGATTTTCAAAGGCATTGCTAGATTTTGCAGATTCCTCTTGATAAAAATCTTGATTAAAAATATATAAGCGAAAACAGAATAAAAAAATTAGGAGCGGGATTATTGATGTAAGAATTATTTTATGATATTTCATATTAATATTAATGGAAATAGCAATATTTAACTTTTTTGCTTTACATTTATTACACCAGTCATATCCTTAAAGCCTATGCCGCTGTAGACTGTACTTCTAAATTTAAATATGCCTTCTTTTTCCGGCACAAATTCTATTATAGCAACTTCTCCAGGCAATATCCTCTTAGAAATATTCAAATCCATAATTTCTATTCCGTGCTGGATATCTTCTGAAATGATTTCCAGCCTGACCTTCTCACCTAAAGAAACATTTATTTTTGATGGAATAAATTCCCATTGCCGAACAGTCATCTTGATTACCTTTACATCATTTATCATAAATTCATGCGGCTCTTCTTCCAAAGGCCCTATTTTCTTATTATCAGGAGGAATGCCCTCTGCCAAATACAAAGAGCAACCAGTTACTAATAATAAAATAAAAATTACTATAAAATATTTCATACATAGATTATAGTCTTAAATCATATTTAAATTTTTGCGAACAAAAACCTTATAAGTATCAATAGGCAATATTAAAATATGGCATCATGGCACCATTTAAAACGCGAAGAGGACATTGTCCCATTCGGCTATAAGATAAAAGCTGCTGGATCTTTTGATTTTCAAGAATTATATCAGGAACTACAGAGATGGGTAACATATAATGGATATACTTGGCAGGAAACAAAATATAGGATTGTTGAAAATCCTGGAGGCTCAAAACAAGTAGAAATCAAATGGATATGCCCTAAAGAAATTGATGACTACATAACCTTTACTATCAAAATGGATTTACAAGTTTTTCATTCTGATATTGAAGCCAATGTTGATGGAGTCAAAAAAAAATTAAACAAAGGCAGTTATGAATTCAGGCTGGGGGCAAAATATGAAAAAGATTGGGATGTTTGGGAAAACAGGATGTTTGGCAATATCATGAAACTAATTTATGAAAAAATTTTAATTAGAAAAAGGATAGAGGCTTTTGAGGATATGTTATTTGCAGAGGTTCATGAATTATTTAATGAAATTAAGGCTTATATGAAACTTTATGGAACTGAGTAAAATGCGCAAACTTTTTTTTTATGCCTTGGCACTGATTCTTTTAGACCAGATAACCAAATATTTAATGCAGGGAAAAAGTTTTTTCTCAGGATTCTTTTCCCTAAACTATGTGGTTAACAAAGGTGCGGCTTTTGGGTTGCTTCAGGGCGGGAGATGGTTTTTTATTATCACTGCAATTATTGTTATTGCTTATATTTTGGTGGAATATAAAAAAATCAAGCATAAATTTGGATTGGTTTTGCTTTTTGCCGGAAGTTTGAGCAATTGTTTTGATAGGTTATTTTTAGGATATGTTAGGGATTTTATTTCCATAAAATACTTCTCTACATTTAATTTCGCAGATATATTTAATGTACTGGGCGTTGGGCTTATATTTTATTTTTACATAAAAGGTATTTATCCTAAAAAATTGAAAGAAAAGGCTTAAATATTAACTAAACAAATTAATAATTATGGGTATCTTTGATAATCTATTGACAAAAAAGAAAAAGGAAGAACCTAAGAAAAAAATAAAGAAAAAAGAGGATAATCCATTAGCTAAGGGGAAATCCAATATCAAGCTTAAGGATGGCAAAGATAAATATTGGGTAATTCTAGAAAGCATGACCTCTGGCCTTGAAAAGCAGTATTTTATGATTTTAAGACTATTGAGGGAACAGCCAGCCCATGGCATAGGATTCGATGAAATTATTAAAGTTAAAGATGTTTTTGATGCATCTGTAAGCTCAAGCTTTCATGGTCATATAGGCTCTAAATTGTCTATGATGCAGCAGCAGGCATCTCAGCATCTTGCAACATTGGGAGGAATGATAAAAACAGTTTTGCCAATTGTTAGTGAATTAAGAAAAACAGATGAAAGGCTTGAATATTATGAAAAGAGTCTTAAAGGTGATGAAAGTGCAGAGATTTCCTTAAAATCCATTTGGATTGAACTTGTTGAACAGGGCATGCAAAACCCTAATTCAGTATATGCGCTTTCTACTAAAGTTGGATACCTATCACTGCCGGATCTTTTCTTTAAAATTAACCCACAAAATGGAATTGACGGGGTGGATAAAGCCATAAAATCATTAACTGAAGAAGGCATCCCTAAAAGAGTAGCAAATGTATGCGCAAAAAAATTATTTGCATATTACACTTGGAAGAAACAGACATATAAAGAATTGACATTTACAAAAAAGTTTAAATTAAAATATCTTCGGCAACATTACAACACCATTAGAATGTATATGAATTGGGTAAGGCCATATCTAAAAACAATAAAACAATTGCAGATGGAAGGGAAGTTCAGAGATGCAGATTTGATAAATGCATTTGAAACTGCAAAAATTGAAATTGAGATTCTTGCAACATTAAAAAAATTCAAGAAATACAAGCCAGTCATTCAAGTTAAGTTTACTTTTGTCTCAAGGCCTGAATTAATTTATACGCCTCAAGGCCAAAAACAGCCAGTCCATGCAGGCAGGACTGAAATTGAAATCAGGCCATATTGTGTAACTCAAGAACAAATTGACGATTATATCCAAGAACAGGAGCTTAATGATTTGGAGATTTTGGCAGCATTAAATGAATCAATGATGGCTTTAAAAGAAGATTTAAAAAAATATTTGGAAGAGGCTGGTGAAATTTTTGATGAAAATGGAAATGAAAAAGAGGAGATTAAGAAAAGAGAAACAATTATTGATCTTTTTAAACCATTGGGCAAAGGTGTTGCTGATATGTTTGGCAGTTTAGGATCAATCAAGATTAGCTCTAAAAAAGAGAAACAGGAAGCCCTAAAAAATGCCAAAGAAAAAGAAGAAGCTTTGAAAAAAGCACAAGTATGCGGAAGATTATTGTACTATATTTTCAAAAAAGCAACTAAGTTATATACTGAAATTTAACCAAAGCTTTATAATTCTTTTTTCTTAATGATACCATATGGAACTTGAAAAATTAGTTGATGAACAGGTAAAAAAAATTGTTGAAAAAACAATTAAAAATTTTATTGGAGTAAGCATTAAAGAATTAAATAAGGATATAACCTCAAAATTAAAGAAAAATCCGCTTCTGGAATTCCATATAGACACATCATTATCACTAAAATCTGCCAAAAAACTATTTAGGAAAAGCTATCTTGAAAGATTATTAAAATCAAATTTTGGTGATATCACTGCTGTTGCAAAAATCTGCCTGGTGGACAGAAAAACTATTCATAGGATGATTAATGAACTCAATATAAATATCAATCAATGCAGGAAAGCCCTGCTTAAACAAGAATATGTTAAAAGAGAAGCCTTGAATTTTGCAATTGAAGAAACATTAAAGCATTATGAAAAAATCATACATCCAAATCAACTTTCTAAAGTTTATAAAAATGTCGATGTGCTCTCAAAAAATATCCTTAATAAAGTTTCATTGAACTGGCCCACATTAAAAGAAGCTGAAAATGAATTCGAAAAGAAATTCATTATTCAAGCCTTAAAGGAAAATGGAAAAAATATTACAAAAACAGCAAGAATGCTAGGAATTAGATTTGAAACATTGCATAGAAAAATGAAAAAATTATACATCAATATCAGAGGACTTTAATGATTCTAAACCTCCTATGATAAAAATGTCCCACATAGTAAGCATGAAAAGGGGATTTTTATTTAAAATAGGAAAACATATTATTACTTGTGTGGCAAAAATGTCATAGGTGAAAAGAATGTCATGTGGAATTGAAAAAATAATGGAATTTTATGGGGCCAACCCAAAAAGGACTGCAGCATTAATCCAAGCTAAGAATTATCTGGCAGATAATACAATGCCTAAGGCATACGATAAGATATTTAAGCCCAATTATGGTGGTATGAGGCAGTTTAAAGCAAGCAATTACCAAAAAAGGCAAAGGTCAATTAACTCATATATTTTTGCATTTAAACCATCAAAATATGATATTGGTCCAGCAAAATGGATAAGAGACGAAGGTATATCAATTGAAGGACAAATTAATGAAAATGAGCATGTTAGCGAACCAAATATCAATATGCTTGAAGATATGATTCTTAAAGCAAAGGAACAAGAACAATGGATGCAAATAATGCAATAAATTATGCTAATTCCCTAATAGAAATTGCTAATAAAAAAGAGAATCCTGCAGAAAAAAGAGCATTGCTGCTGGAAGCTGCTGAAAATTATATTAAGGCATCAAAAAATACAATGGGACAGCAATCCCAGTATTACTACAAACTTGCCTCTGAACTTTATCTTCAATCCCAAAAATTAAGAGAAAATAATTTTACAAGAATTAAAAAAATAAAAAACAAGCCAAAAATTGCATTCAAAAATGTTGGAGGATTAAAAAGAATCAAAGAGCAAATTAAAATGAAAATTATTGAACCACTGCTTCATCCAGAAATATTTAAGTATTTTGGAAAGAAAGCAGGCGGTGGAATATTAATGTATGGACCTCCTGGCTGTGGAAAATCACTTATTGCAGAAGCAACTGCTGGTGAAGCTGATGTCAATTTTTTTAATATCAAAGCATCTGATATAAAATCCAAATATTTAGGTGAAGCTGAAAAAAAAGTTGCTAAAATATTTGAAGATGCAAGAAGGGAAAAAGCCGCGATATTGTTTTTTGATGAATTTGAATCTTTGGGAACAGATAGAACCAGAATGGGACATAATACAAGAGGAATTGTTTCAATGCTTTTGGCTGAAATGGATGGCTTGGGAAATAAAGAACAAAATATTCTTGTAATAGCTGCCACAAATGAACCATGGAATATCGACAGCGCATTGAAAAGAAGCGGAAGATTTGATGAAATGATATTTATTAGGCCTCCGGATATAAAAGCAAGAAAAGAAATATTAAAGATACACCTAAAAAATAGGCCTATTGATAATATTAATTATGAATCAATAGCAAAGGCCACTGAAAATTTTTCTGGAGCAGATATAAAAGCATTGTGCGAAGAAGCAACCGATATACCATTGAAAGAATATCTTATGTTCAAAGTAAAAAGAAAAATATGCAATGCCGATTTTTTTGATGCTCTAAAATTTAAAAAATCCACTGTATATCCATGGTTTAATAGAGCAAGGCAGATATTAGAAAAGAGAGGAGAAACCAATTTATTCCCTGAAATAATGGCTATGGCTACGCAGGTATCATGATAAGAATATATTTGCAAGAGTTTTCATCCAACATTCATAAGCTTTCTGAAAAGGCCATGAATTGTTTTTTTTAGAGGATAAAATAAATTTCAATCAAAACATTAATAAACTTTTAAAAACATAATTGAAGGTGTAATAATGGTTGACTTCGGACATGATTATTGGCATGCAATGGATAAGCCTGTTAATGAGCAATTGGAAATCTCTTCAAAGGATTTAGGCATTTCTATGGGCATTGGCGATCCTTGGACAAATATAAAAACAGCTGCAACTGCCGGTGCATCCACTATTGAATTGGGGTTTACTGGAACAGCTAAAGGCTCTATACAGCAGGGAGTAACTCCTGGCACATTAGGAAAAACAAAAAGGGAAGATATAAGGACATTTGCAAAATTAAATGATATCAAGCTAAGCACACATGCATCTGTAGGCATTCAAGGCATTACTGGATTATCAAGGGACGGCAGGCAATTTTCTGATACTCTTGCGCAAAATACAATCATGGAAATTGAAAGAGCTATTGACTTTGCAGCTGATACTGCACAAGGGGGCCCAGTTGTCTTTCATGTTGGAGAATTCCCAAGGGACATTACTAAATATAAAGAATTCAGGCCAAAATATGGTGAATGGGCAAAAGAAGAAGTTGCAAGCCTTGTCAATACCGAAACTGGGCAAATTGTTAGCTTCCAAAAAGGCATGGTAGTGCTTGAGCCCAAATGGCAAAAAAATAAACAAGGAGAATATACTGATGAATCTGGAAATATTATTAAAAATATGAAAGATTACTATAAAAGAGTCCCAATATATGACGAGACAGGCAAAGTAAAATTCCAATCAAAAAGATGGAAGGATTATGTTAAAGAAACTAAACAATGGAACAACCAAAATCCAAATCAGGAAATGTCTCCTGAAAAATATTTTTTTATTCAAGCCCAAAGATCTGAAGTTGACAGGGCTGCACCTTTTGCCTATTCCCATATGTCGCATTATCAGCAGCTATTAGGAAATGTAAAACAACTGGAAAAAAAAGAAAAAAATTTACGAATAATAGAAAACAATATGCCTAAAGAGAAATGGGATTATCTTAGAGAAGAACTAATGCACGAAATGAAAATGCCATTCCCTAAAGATGAAAGGCCAAGTGATTTTCTTAAAAAACAAATTGAAGAGATGAAAATCAATGCACAAAGACAAAAAGAAGGATTTATGGGATATGCACAACAGCTTGAACAGATTGAAAAGATGCAGAGGGAGATTAAGCCTCTAGAAGAATACGGTGTCAAAAGGTCTGCAGAGAAAATGGCTATCGCCGCAATGCATGCTTATGAAGTTTCCAAGAAAAAAAATCTAAAAGAACCAATATTTATTGCTCCAGAAAATGTTTTTCCAGAGATGGGCTATGGAAGCCATCCCAAAGAATTAAAAAAATTAATTATTTCTGCAAGAAATGAGATGGCACAACTTTTAATGCAAAAGAAAAATATCACAAAAAATGAAGCTGAAAAAACTGCTGCTGAGCATATTAAAGCCACTTTTGATGTGGCACATGCCAACACTTGGAGAAAATTCTATAATAAGTCAGATAAGGAATTTGATCATTGGATGAAAAAAGAAATCAATGACTTGATTGACAATAATATTATAGGGCATGCACATCTGTCAGACAACTTCGGCTATTATGATGAGCATTTAGGAATCGGCGAAGGAAATACGCCAGTTGAAATGTTTGTTAATTCCCTTAAGAAAAAAGGATACAAGGGCAGGATGATTGTTGAGCCAGGAGCCCAAGGAGAAGGTGAAACAATATTTTCATCAATGATGGGGGCTTGGGCAAAAATTGCGCAATCTCCAATGTATAGAGTCGGTCCAGTATCTAAAAGATGGACAGAAATTGAAGGAAGCTATTTTGGAAGAACTTACAGTCCAAGAGGATTGTCTGCAGGCTATCAGATTAATCCTAAGGGGGAAGACAGCTGGTGGTCGGGAGTGCCAATAGAATAAAAAGGGGATTATCATGAAATTTAAACAAACAAAAAATATCAGAAAAAAACAATTAAAGCTAAAAGAAGACGAATTTAAAACGGCAAGAATATTTGCTAAGGCCATATATAAAGAATTTAATGATTTTATTAAGGCTGTTGTACTATTCGGCTCTATTGCCAAAAAAAATGAATCTAAAAATGGGGACATCGATATTCTTGTAATAATCGATGATGTCAGGTTAAAAATGAGCGAAGAACTTATTCAAACCTATAGGATAATTCTGGAAAAAACTGTTGCTAAAATAGATAGCAAGAGACTGCATATCCAATCCATGAAATTTACTAACTTTTGGGAATATGTCAGGGCAGGTGATCCTGTAGCCATTAATATATTAAGATATGGCGTTGCTTTAATTGATACTGGCTTTTTCGATCCACTGCAGGCTTTGCTTGATGAAGGAAGGATAAGACCATCTGATGAATCAATATACACTTATTTTGTGATGGCTCCAACTTCCATTAATAATGCCAAACAGCATTTATTGTCTGCAATGGTGGACTTGTATTGGGGTGTAATAGACGCAGCGCATGCAGCCTTGATGAAACATGGGGAAATACCACCTTCACCAGACCATGTTGCTGATTTAATGGAAAAAACCTTGATAAAAGACAAAATTATCTCAAAGAAATCTACAAATACCATGAGAGAATTTTATAAAATCTTTAAAGAAATTGTGCATCGTGACATTAAAGAAATTAAAGGGCAGGAATATGATAAATATAAGAAAAAAGCAGAAGAGTTTGTAAAAGAAATAAAAAAATATATAGATAAAAAAAAGTAAAAAAGATTTATTGATAATCTTTTTCTTGCTTTGCTATCAAAGTTGTAAGGTATCCTTCAATTAATCCCCTGCCATATAACTGGTCATCCCCAATAGTCATTCCAACTTCCTTAGCTCTGCTTTTTATCATTCCCTTTAATTCTTCCCTGCCGTTATTAGTTGACATTATTTCTGTTAACCTGCCGACCAAGCTCTCTTCAGCAGAACCCATATATTGTTTCTGCACTGCCTGAGCCAAACTTGCTCCATCTTTAAATGTTACAGGCTTGCCATCTTTTAATCTAGATTCTAAAATTCTTTCATTTAAACCAACTCGTCTTTTGAAAGAATTATCCAAAACTTCATAAAGCTCATCCATCTCATCATCTATTGAAACACTTGGATCGATTAATCCCCTAATTTTATGGCTAGCTAAAAAATCAGGCTTTAATTTTAAAACTTTTTGAAAATAAAATTCCCTAGTTTTTTTAAGCAATGAAGTCCTTAAATCAGCACCTATAGGTTTTTCCCCTAAACAATATTGGCCCAATACACCATTCATAATATAAGCCAACTTATCATTCTGTCTTTGATATGCTGCAAATTTTTCATCACATTTGCGCATTTCCGCCCTTGGTGATGTCCCTAATTTTTTTCTAGGAACTTGTTCAGATGTATTAGTTCTTGGGACTTGTTTAAGTGCATTTGGTTTAGAAACTTGTTCAGCTTCTTCCTTAGGAACTTGTTTAGTTCTAGGAACTTGTTTAGGTGTATTTGTTCTAGGAACTTGTTTTGGCATTTTTGGATTTCCATTTTTATCAATTTTTCTTTTGTTAACAACATTAATTTGAGACTGCTTAGAATTTTCCATTTCAGGATTTGAATCTCCTGTATTTCCCGGGTTTTGTTTTTTATCCATTTTGAGACATCCTCCTTTTTAGGTTATTACTCTATAGTGGTTAAGTAATATATAAAGGTTTTGATTTGATTATATACTAAATTTTGGGCCTTTTTAAGGGTAATACCTAAAAATTTAAAAGTGTTCTGATTCATTACTTATGTCCGTAACTATATAATAAAAATCTTTATAAACAATAATTATTTATTCTTTTATATGGTTGACCTACAATCGCTGTTTGGATTAAGCACTATTTCAGCTTTAATTATAAAGCTCATAGCATCTTTAGTTATTATCTTATTAGGATTAATAATCGGCCGTATTATTGGCAAATTAATCAACAAAGTCCTGCATAGCTTTGAAATTGACAAAATTTTGGGCCAAAGCGGGATTAAATTCCCATTTGAAAGATTTATTTCAAGCATATCCAGATATATAGTTTATTTTATTGGATTAATTTGGGGCTTGGCAGAATTAGGACTGACTACCATCATATTAGAAATTATCCTGGTAATAATACTAATATTGCTGGTATCATTTATAATTTTAGCATTCAAGGATTTTGTCCCAAATATTACTGCTGGATTTTTCATACATCACAAAAATGCATTGAAAAAAGGGGATATTATTAAAGTCAGGCATATAGAAGGTGAAATCATTGAAATAGATTTGATTGAAACTAAGATTAAAGCTAAGAATGGAGAAATAATTTTAATACCTAATTCTATGCTTACAACAAATGAAATTACTAAAAAATAATTAATGCGGCAGAGGCGGAAGGGGAATGTCTGAATTAACAACTTTTACTTTCTGTTCTTTTTTGCAAATTGGATTTTTTGGTTTTGAAGGAACATAAATCTTAATTTTTTCTGCCTCTAAAAAAGCCCTGTCTACTATCTTTTCATCCCAGCCTTGATCAAGAAGAGCATCCCTTATCACATGCTTGGCCTGCCCATAGTAAAGATTATATTTAACAAAACATTTCATTTCAATTAAATCTTCTTTTGTATACTTTAATTTGTCAAACATCAAAACACCTTTTCAATCATCAATCTTGAACTTGCACCGCCAAAACCTTTGGTTGCAGATATCCTAAATCCATGAAAAACAGTATTAAGAATCGGCAGCTCTTCTGAAAGCTCATTCCCAGTAATTTTTGCCAGCTTTGAAATCAAGATATTAAGGTCATCTGGAACAATAAAAATAACATTAGAAATCATTTTATCCTTTACATTCTGAAATTTTACCAATACAGGCTTATTTATTCCATTAACATATATGCCTTCAACTTTCGAATCCTGCATCATTATGTCTATTCTTCGAAAGCTTAAGATATCCCGCTTAAGATAATACTTAATTTTTCTTACTTCTTCGGGCCTTTCTTTGATTTTCTTTGCAGCCTTCTCTATCTTTTCCCTAAGATATTTATCATCATCCAATAAATTTTTATTCTTCTTTATATCATCAGAAATTAATTCCTTAACCTTTCTTAATATTTTTTTATTCACTACTGGCTCAATAACATGATAAATGAATTTTTTATCCTTGGGCTCTACAAGAACACCAACAGGCGTGTTAAAATTATTTACGACGTATTCTCTTTTTCTGGGTTTTAAACTTGGCAATTTTATTGTTGGCTTGAATTTATGGGCTCTTGGAGGCATCGGCAAAGGTTTTATTGCCTGGCTGAAAATCCCGCTAATATGCTGTTTTTTTTCTATCTCCTCTTTTTTTTCTTTTGCCTTTTCTTTTAATTTTGGATGCTTCACATAAGGGGCTGTCTGAAACAAAGAATGGATAAACCTTGCCAAATGGGTTGTTGTATTATTTGGATATGGCTTCTTTTTGATAACATCTAGAATCCTTGAAACAATCTTCTCTTCTTCTATTCTTGTGCGATCCAAAATGAATTTTATATCTTTATGCTTTGGGCTTAAATCTCTATTTGCAATCATTAATCATTAATAAGAAAGGGATATTTATTAAAGTTTTGTTTAATATCCTGGTTGAGTTCTTGGCGTAAATGCAGTTTCAGTTCCTTTCTTTTCTCTTATGAATTTTTCAAGCATCAATAAGCCTTTAGCCAAATTTTTATTTTGTTCAAGAAGGTCATCAAGCTTAACTAGCAAAGGATCTTCATACTTCCCTTTTTTAATATGCTCGCCTGCTTCAGTAAATAATGTTACCATCTCATGAACAAGCTTATTATTCTTTTTTGTTTCAATAATTAAATCAGCTAATTTATGCTGCAAGTCAATGCTATGCTCAATTAAAGCCTCTACCATATGCTCACTGCCATATTTTTTGTGAGAAACCATTAATTTAATATAAGAATTTTCTACTTTATAAATTTTTGGATTTTATAGTTACGGACAAAAATCGTTTGTTTTATATGCTAGTTAATCTTTTTATAATTTAGAGGTAATGCAACATGAAAGTGAAGGTGATGAATTATTTTGTGAAGATTTTAATGGGCAAAACAGCTTAACATATATGGCCTTTTTATTGGATTTTATTGATGGGCTTGATAAAAAATATGTATTCATCTTCGATAATGCATCTTATCATAAAACAGATGTAATTAAGCGATATTTAGCAAAATATCAAGGTAGAATACTTGCCAACATATTGTCCAGAATTGAATCCAATAGAAACTTGCTGGAAAATAACAAGACATAATGTAACAAATTCAAATTATTTTCCAACAATCGAGA
>JAYEMU010000043.1:0-3635 GCA_034718475.1 Nanobdellota archaeon | reverse complement strand
GTTTGACATTTAGGTTTTTTGAATTTTTTTGCCTTTTTTGCCTCATCGAATTTGACAGTTTGTTAGGATGCTAATTCTTCAAAATTTGAGCACTACAGCACCTGTTACTGATAGGGCGAATTTTTTTTCACACATTATTACTATATGAATTTGACTGTTTATGGCACTATATACAGAACAAGGATAGAAGCTAATTAAAGGAACAAAAAGGGGAGATAACTGGTTAGTTTTTGGGCTTTTTCTCTAAAAATCAAGGGCATGAATTTGACAGTTACGATTGAAAAGCTAAAAAATAGAGCAAAAAGAAGAATTTATGCCAATTTTGATTGGATAAATGAGCTTATTTTGGTAAAAAGGGCTACTGAAACTTAGAAAAAACACCCATTTACAATAAAATTTTAGCAACTGTCAAATAGAATTTCTGCGTTAAATAATTAGGAAACTGTCAAACTTGGGTTAATAAAAAGAAAGGAAGAGGATTTGGCAAAGGCAACCTTTTGGAATTAATCAAAAAGATAGAAATACCTGTTTATGTTGCTAATGTTAAGATGAATATAGGCAAGATAAAAGCAGTTATGAAAGAATTTAATAGCAATACTAAAGATTTATGGTTTAAAGATGAATCAAAAAAAGAGAAATTTAATTCTTTAACTGAAATGGAAGCAAAGATAAGAAAAACAGACAAAGAAATTGATGAAATAGTCTATAATTTATATGGAATTAGTGAGGAAGAAAAGAAAATTATTGAGGAGAGTTTGAAATGAATCCCCAAATAGATTTTCTTGAAGCAATTAATAAAAATAGGATTAATATAATCAATTGTAAAATATTTTTCATGGCAGAACAAGTTACGGCTATAAAAAGAAGTTAAAATATTTTAGTTTAATTTCTATAAGCAGACAATGTTCTTTGTTTAGAACTCTCTTTTTTAGAGGCGCCATTAAATAAATTTTCTATTTCATTTAAATCTAAACATAAAACATCTTCTTTTTCTAATATTTCTTTTGTATCTTCAGAAAAACCATTTTTTAGAAATAGCATATATCTAATCCTTCCACTAAAATTTAATTTTTTAGATTTTTGCTTTAGTTTATTCAATATTGTAAGGCCATTTAAGGGTTTATTTTTCCATTTAACTTCTCCTAATAATAATTCTCTTTTAGAATAGGCAACTATATCTATTTCTTCATCATTTTCCCACCATGAACCAATTTTTTCAAAATTTATTTTTAAGTTTTTTATTTTTCCCATATTATATAATATTAATAATTCTTTAATTATATCTTCAAATATAAATGAAACATATTTGTTGAATTGCTGTTTTATTTTTTCTTGTATTATTTGTTTATTTTTAAGTTCAAGAGTTGATTTGTTTGGAAATACAAACCTATACCAAAATTTAAAAAAATTGTCATCTAATTCATATCTTGTTTTTCTTTTTTTACCAAAGAAAGGAACTGTTTTTCTTACTAAATCTAATTTATTTGTTAAATGATCTATATGTGGTGTTATTTGAGTTTGTTCCAAGCCTAAAGTTGTAGCAAAGGCTTTCATTTCTTTATTCCCCCTAGCAATAGAAATCAAAATAGAATTATGCCTGCTATAGGATTTTAGTTCAGAAGATAATAAAGTAATTGGTTCATCATATAGAGGACTACCTTCAGTTAATATTAAATTATCTATTATTCCAAATAAATTTTTATTCAGATTTTTAGCAAGAGTTAAATAATGGGCAGTTCCTCCTAATACAGCATAATGATTAATTTTCTCTTCCTCACTTTTAAGATAAGAAAACATTTGCCTAAAATCTATATACCTGAATGGTTTAATTTTCATTTTTATAGTATGCCTGCCATATAATGGGCCTTTGGATGAAAATACTAAATTATGAGTCATTCCCATTGAGGATCCTAAAAGGATTATCATTACTTTTCTATTTTTTAATTTGATATCCCACCTATATTGTAATATTGTTATAAAATCTTCTGAGATTTTTGAAAACCTTTGAAATTCATCTATTATTAAAACTAATTTCTCTTTAGAAGATTCATCTTCAATATAATCAAAAAAAGAGTCCCAACTTTCTGATATTTTTATATTATCATTAGTTTGATTACTAATATCTTTTGAAAATTGATCCATCAATCCCTTTCTAGTAAGTTTATTTGTATAGAAATATAACTTTTTTGTCTTTACAGATTCTAAAAACTTTAATACTAATGCTGTTTTGCCGATTCTTCTTCTACCATAAAGTATGCATAATTCTCCATTCTTCAAATAATCATATTTTTCTTTTAGTATGTCCAGTTCTCTATATCTATTATAAAATTCTTCCATTTTAATCAAGAGCTTTTTGATATTTATAAGTTTTTCTATAAGATTATATACATAAATTTATATATGTTTATAATTTTTTTTATAACTTTTTATAAAATTATTTATAAATCCTATGCGTATTTGTCGTGTCCTTTGGAGCCCTTATTTATATTGCAGTTTCTAATGGGAAACTTTGAAAAATTAGGTTTTTGAAGAAAAAAATTGAATTAATTTTCAAATATCTGAATATTACATTATTTTTTGATACAATATCAGGGTATTAAATTCAAGTTACTGAAACTATATATTGTATACTAAATGTTTACATTGTTCCAAAATAGCAATAAAATTATAAAGTAGTCTTTTTATCATATTCCTAGAATGACTAAAATAATTATTTCAACACTTTACGAAAAGGACCCAAGGCCGGTAGCAGCAACAAAATCAGATTATACAAAGGAAGCAATAACTGAAGAAGGTTTGAATAATTCAAGTGTTTGGATAATTCCTCCAAATTCATTACTTTTAAGTATGTATGCCACAATTGGAGAAAATGTTATCAACAAAATTCCATTAAAAATGAGGGAGAATACAAAATGCCAAAAGAAATTCCTACAGTCATAGAGCTTAAAATTGGTCCTGTATCAGAAAAGTTTCAATTAGACTTTAACATATGCTCCAATGCTAATTGTGATTGTAATGGTGTTAATATGGTTCTGTATAATAAAAGAATAGCAATACAATTCTTTTTAGATTTTAAAACAGAATCCTACAAAGAAGTAAATTATTCTAAGGATGAAATTAGCATATTAACAGAATTCATTGCATTCCTAAAATCACCAAAGAATGTATCATTATTAAACATGGAATTCTTCAAAAAAAATTATGAATATGTAAAAGAAAAAGCAAAATGCAAAAAAAATGCTATAAGCTCTTATAAACTGGGGCATTTAATCTCCTATAAAGATATTTTTTGGGATAATGGAACTATTGAAATAAAAATTGATAAAAATTATATTGTTTTTGATAGTTATTGTGTTACTCCAAACTGTAGTTGCACAGAAGTGGGCTTAGACTTTTTTGAGGTGTTTTATTCATTAGGCATAAGGAAACCAGACTTTTCTTTTATATATGATTACATCACCGGAGATTATAGGGATGCGGTTGGAATTGGCGAAAAGAAAATCAGAAGCATTGTTTCCAAATCTTTTATTAATAAGAAGTTCAAAAAGAGGCATGAGCACCTAAGGAAAGAAGTAAAAAAAGACGTAGAACTAAAAATAAAAGAAATGGGATTAGTTCAAAATAAGTTCAAAAAA
>JAYEMU010000042.1:0-3697 GCA_034718475.1 Nanobdellota archaeon | reverse complement strand
AATAATCTTAATCTGGTCGCCATTTGAAAGAATTGTCCTGATGGGGACAAATTTACCATTGAGATTTGCTCCTGTACAAGAATCTCCCAACCTTGAATGAATTTCATATGCAAAATCAATGATAGTCGCCCCTTTTGGCAGGCGAATAACTTTTCCTTTAGGAGTAAATGTAAATATCTCATCTTCAAAAAAATCAACTTTGAGCATTTCCATAAAATCCTTATATCCTTGGGATTCCTGCTGCCATTCAGTTACTTGTTTCAGCCAAGATATTTTGTTATCAAATTCTTCATCATTTTCAAAACCTTTATATCTCCAATGGGCTGCAACACCATCTTCAGCTATTTTATCCATCTCTTCGGTTCTTATCTGGATTTCAATTGGCTGGCCACCATACCCAATTACTGCTGTGTGCAGAGATTGATACATATTCGATTTTGGCATGGCAATATAATCATCGAATTCGTTTGGAATTGGTTTCCAAAGATTATGGATAATCCCTAAAATCTTATAACATTCCTTAGGTGTTTTTGCAATAATCCTCAAGGCAGTCAAGTCATATATCTCTTCGAAAGAAAGATGTTTTTTTTGCATTTTTTTATAGATTGAATAAATATGCTTTGGCCTTCCGAAAATATGAATCTTATAATTCTCTTTTGCGAGATCTTTTAACAAAATCTTTTTAACAAGATTAATTTCTTTTTCCCTGACTGGTCTGGTTTTTTTAATTTTTTTAAGCAACATAGAATAAATCTCTTTATGGAGATGCTTAAAAGCCAAATCCTCCAACTGCCATTTGATAGAAGCAATACCTAATTTATGTGCGATTGGAGCATAAACATTTAAAACTTCTCTTGCAATCCTTTCTCTTTTTTCAGGCCGAAAACAATCCAAAGTCTGCATATTGTGCAGCTTATCTGCCAATTTTATGAAAATTACCCTTATATCCTGGGCGGATGCCAGAATAACTTTTCTTATGCTTTTTGCATGATATTCTTCATATTCCTCTTTGCTTTTGGCTTTTATTTTAGAAATTTTAGTTACACCATCCACAAGGTTAGCGATAGGATGGCCAAAATTTATTTCTATATCCTTTAATGAAACTTCACTGTCTTCAACAACATCATGCAATAATGCGGCTGCAATTGTTACTGGATCCAAGTTCATTTCAGCCAAGTAATATGCAACATGCAGGGGATGCTGGATAAATAAAGCTCCAGATTCCCTTTTCTGTTGTTTATGAGTTTTGGCAGCATAAAAATAGGCTTTTCGAATAAGGCTAATATCAATTTTAGGATTATTTTTTTTAATTGTTTTTAATAAGTCTATAAGTTTCATTTAGTAAGAATATGAAGGTTTAATTATTTTTAAAGCTTTTTCTATTCTTTGATAAAAAATCATTAGTAATATTATTGCTTTTTTTTACGCTTTACCTGAATTTTTTCACCTTCTGGTGTGTTGGTAACTTTACGTAAAGATGGAGGCTTTGGCGGCATTCTTCTTTTTTCTTTCTTCTCTTCTTTTTCTCTTGCTTTCCTTTCTTGTTCTTCCCGAATCTGCTGCGCAATTCTTTTTCTTCTTTTTGCAGAAAATATTTTAGTAGTTTCCTCTTCTTGTTCTTTTTGTTTTTGCTCTTCTCCTTCTTTCTTTTGTGATTCTTGTGCAACTCTTTTTCTTCTTTTTGCAGAAAATATTTTAGTAGTTTCCTCCTCTTCCCTTTGACTTTGTTCTTCAGCAGCTTCTTTTTTGGCCCTTTGTTTCTTGCCAAATATCATCCTGAACCAATTTTTGGCATTATCTTTTGACTTCTGAAAATTTTCATTTCCTTTAATCTTATCAGATATGTTCTTTATTCCCTGGCCAGCACCTTTCGCACCTTTCCAACCAGCTTCTGCGCTAGCTTTGCCAGCACTTTTTAATTTGTTAGCCCATTTATTGCGCCATGCAGCCCTTCTCATTCTTTTTGCTTCTGCTTCCTGGGCATTTATTGGTGCCTCTTCAGCTTTTCTCCTTTCTTCAGCTTCTTTTTCTCTTGCTTTCCTTTCTTGTCTGGACTTATACTTTACTGCCCTATTTTTTCTCCTTTTCGAAAAAAATCCTTCTTTTTTTTCTTTTTCAGCTTTTCTCCTTTCTTCAGCTTCTTTTTCTCTTGCTTTCCTTTCTTGTTTGGCCTTATACTTTATTGTCCTATTCTTGCCCCAGTTTGAAAGGAAGCCACCTTCCCCTCTGCCTTTTAAGGAAGGAATCTTTCCTTTGTAAAATAAGAAAACAACAAGTGCAATCAACAACAATAAAGGCAAAAACCATTTGTTGAAAGTTAAATAAAAAAAGACATCATCAAAAAGTTCATTCCCTCTAATAAAACCTAAGTAAGGATATCTTGAACCCAAAGCACCGCCAGTGCCCCAAAAGCCGAAACCGCCATTAGTGACCAAATAATAAATGCCTATTACTATCAAGCCTGTTAGAAATATTTTCCAGCCTTTGGATTGGATGATTAATCCTATAAGCGTATAAGGCAAGAAGAATAAGGCAAAAACCCAAATTAAAGAGCCAATTGTATTTGAGTATATTACAGGCATAAATTTGACAGATATCAAGGCAAAAATTGCACCGACAATTAAATTATAATTTGGATGCTCTTCAAAAAGCTTTAATTTTGTGAATCCTGATTTAAACAATGCCAATAACACAATAAATAATCCTAATTTCAGAACAATTTCATTATTGGACTGGCCGAATAAAAATTGAAATCCTTCAGTAATTGCTCCTTGTTTTGCAGAGACTAACGGCAAGGCCATTAAAAATGCAATAAATGCTGTTCCCCTTTTCATTGTTAGTAATTAAACATTAGATATTTTTAAATCTTTCTAACTTTTGTTTTGGAAAATTTATAGGAAAAATAAGCCATTAGCAATAATATAACAATTATAACCTGGAATTTGTAAATTGAATAAAAATGTCCTAGGTCAAATCTTAAGGTCTGGTAAATTCCTAATCCCTGAAATCCTATGTCTGAGATTAATAGATATACTCCCAAATAACAAATAATCGAAAGTATTATTTTTGCTATTCTTTTTTTAGGCATGATTTTATTAATAATGGAATAAGGGATAATTATTATTGAAGCAACCAAAATTAATTTGCTTAAATTATTTATTACTATATTGGGCATTAGGCGAATGCCTAAAATAGAAAGGATGATGGCTGAAACTTTTGATATTGAATGATTCCCTTCAAAGATTTTATTAAAGCCTTTTATCATTGCTCCAAAAAGGATAGCCCATAATGCCAGTTTTGCGATTCCTTCGTTGACTGTTGCTGCTGGTCCTAAAATTAAGGAGACAAATAACAAAAAGCCTTGTGATGCCGAGCCCAAAGCATATACTTTTGGAAGGGCAATAAAGGGCATCAATAAGAATATCCTCTTTTTCATGATTTTAATTAAGATTTTTTAATTTATAATGCTTTTCATTAACTTTTTATGATTGTTGGAAGAAAACTCTTGCAGACTTTACAGTCTGTAGATGAATTCCAACTCCATTCTTATATAAAAAAACCATTAAGATTTAGTTTAATGATGTAGGATTTTCAATAAGGCATTTTTTGTCGTGTGGCCTATTTGTATTTTTCTGCTATTTTCAGAAAATTAAAGGTTTTTGTTGTAAATTTTTTCTTATCTTCTTCAATTTTACTC
>JAYEMU010000041.1:0-3717 GCA_034718475.1 Nanobdellota archaeon | reverse complement strand
GGTATCTCCAATAAAAATAAAAGAAAAATTATTAAAATCCATTTTACATCCAATACTTTACTCCTGTACCACCAAAACAATCTTTTTCATCTAAAACTTCAATGCCTTTATAATCTTTTTTAGGTTCATAAAGAGGTTTTTCTTTTTTAATTTCAGATTTTTCTAATTCTTTTTCAAGTTTTTCCATTTTTTTATCACTCCTATTAACTTATTACAAAATAAAACATACTGCCCCCATTTATATCTTTTGGTTTTTATCACTACCCTAAAATGACATTCATGAGGACTAAACAAAAAACAAAATACAACTTAGAAAAAGAGACAATAAACCCATTCACAGAAAACTAACCAACAACCTCTTCCCAAACCTTCTTATGCTCACTATAAACTTTATCCCAAGAAAAATTATCTATAATCCATTGCCTGCCGCCAGAACTAATTTTTTTCCTTAAGCTTTTATCAGAATAAACATTTTCAATTTTTTTTGCCAAATCATTTATATCACCTGGCTTTATCCACAAGCCATATTCTCCGCAAACTTCCCTAATTGAAGGAAACTCAGAGCTAATTAATGGCTTTTCACAAGCCAAAGCCTCTCCTGCAACAATCCCAAATCCTTCCCACATTAAAGTCGGAAATAAAACTAAATCCGAATTCATTATATAATCTTCAATCCTTGGTACATTTGTTATAACTTCTACATTTTTACCAGAATCTCTCTCAATTTCATTCAAATATTTTTTATCATTTACAAAACCCACTATTTGCAATTTGCAATTCCTTTTTACTTTTTCTGGCAATCTTTTAAATGCTTCAATTGCTATATGCTGCCCTTTTTCTCTAGAGATTCTTGAAGGATAGATTATGGTAAATTTATCATTGTTGGTTTTCTTAATTGAATAATTTTTAACATTTATCCCTGTATAAGCCAAATTAATTTTTTCTTTATCCAATCCTAGTTTCAATAAATCATTCATAGTGGAACGTGATATTGCAATTAATTTATCAGCTTTCTTAAATTTTTTTATGGCAAACTTTTTTTGCATACTAAGCTTTAAATTATTTCCAATTTTTCCCATTAAATGGCCAAGATGGCAAACTGTAATCACCTCTGGGTTTCCCAAGGAAGGATATTCATAGCATGTGCTTTGGATTAAGTCAGGTTTTATTTTTTTTAGAAAAGATTTACTGCCTTTATAAAATTTCCAATAGTTTATAAGGGGATTGTTCTGGGACAAATTAATCTTATGGGCTTCTTTAGGCAAAAGATAAGGGCTATTTTTCCATCCAGAAATCAACTCCACATCGAAATCCCATTTTGCCCTTTTCCAGATTTCATAGATATAATTTTCGCCACCGCCAATGCAGTCTTTAGGAAAATATCTGCATAATATTGCTAATTTCATAAATGAATAAAAAAATACAGGATATATAAAATCTATGAAAATTACTTCCTTTCCGTTTCCAAATCATCCTCAACCATAAGCCTAACCAATTCTTTAAATGAAACTTTAGGCTTCCATCCCAATTTTATTTTTGCTTTTGAGGAATCGCCAATCAAGAGATTTACTTCAGCTGGCCTTAAGAACTTTGGATCAACCCTGACATAATCCTTCCAGTTTTCAATATCTACGCATTTAAATGCTTCTTCCACAAATTCCCTGACACTATGAGTTTCGCCAGTTGCAATTATATAATCTTCAGGCACATCCTGCTGCAGCATTAGCCACATAGCTTCAACATAATCTTTTGCAAAGCCCCAATCCCTTTTTGAATCCAAATTGCCTAAAGCAAGATGCTTTTGCTTGCCTAATTTTATCCTTGCAACTGCATTTGTAATTTTCTTTGTTACAAATTCCATGCCCCTTCTTGGACTTTCATGATTAAACAATATTCCAGAAACATTAAACATATTATAGCTTTCTCTATAATTGACAGTAATCCAATGCCCATAAAGCTTTGCAACACCATAAGGGCTTCTAGGATAAAATGGAGTTGTTTCCCTTTGGGGCACTTCCTGAACCTTGCCGAACATTTCCGAACTTGATGCTTGATAGAATTTTGTACCACTTGAAATTGTTCTTATTGCCTCAAGCATCTGGGTAACACCTAAGCCTGTAAAATTTCCAGTAAGGATTGGCTGCTTCCACGATGTCGCAACAAAAGACATAGAAGCAAGATTATAGACTTCATGGGGCTTTGATTGGTGAATAGCACGAACTAATGACAATTGATCAGCCAAATCCCCGTCAATAATATTAATATCATTTTGTATATGATTTATTCTCTGCATTGATGATGTTGACGTCCTTCTTACTAGCCCAAAAACATTATATCCCTTTTCTAATAACAACTCTGCCAAATAAGAGCCATCCTGACCTGTAATCCCAGTAATTAAAGCATTTTTCGTTTCTATTTCAAATCACCTATGCCATATCTTATCAATTTGCTTTATAAAATTATTGAAAGTTAAATCTATCTTCCTAAATGCAGATATTTGCCCAATGTAAAATATCCATGCAATAAATTTATTTTAGCAAGCTTTGGGAATAAATCCTTTTCCAAGCTTTTGGTTTTTTCATCTAATAATAGAAATACATTTGGCTTAAAGATATATATCCCGGCATTTATTATATTTGATTCAGTTTCTTTTTTTTCTTTGAAATTAACAATCAAGCTTCCATCCATTACTACTGAACCAAATTTAGAAGGCTTATTGCTGCTAATTAATCCCATGGTGCACATGGCTTTTCCCGATTTATGCATTTGCATCATTTTTTTAATTTCAAAATCATTAATCGTGTCCCCGTTAAGCACAACAAAATCATTATTTATTTTATTCTCAACTAATTTCAAGGCTGCGGCAGTTCCCCTTTGCTCTTTTTCGTCTATAAAATTAATATTCATATTCTGTTCCTTAATATTTTTCATGGCTACATCTATCTTTGATATTATAAATAAATCTTTAATTCTATTTTTCTTGAGAAAATTTAGATGGTGCTTTATCAGAGGTTTGCCTTCAACATTTTTAAAAAGATTTTTCTGTTCATGCATAAGCATTACTGCAGCACTTATTGGCTTATTTTTAATTGACTGCTTAAGCAATACTTCTATTGCCTGGGACCTTGAACGCAGATTAGTACCATCTACTGTTGCATCAATTTCATCTAAAAGCCCAGGATCAATTGAAATTGCAATTTTTTCCTTGTTCATTAATATTAGGAATCTTTTCCTAGTTATTTAAATTTTGTGGAAAATTATTTTTGTTGGAAGAAAACTTCTGCAGACTTTTTAGCCTGTAGATGAATTTTGATATTAAAAAACCATTAAGATTTAGCTTAATGGTGTAAGATTTTCAATACGGCATTTTTTGTCGTGCAACCTATTTGTATTTTTCTGCAAATGCTGTAAGCTTTTTGAAGTTGAATTTTAATATATATTTTTTGGAAGCATTCGCCATTGGGCATGGGTGTGAGCAGCATTTATATATACTTTTTCCCAAATTTATTTTAGAGTTTTCTATTTGGTCTGATAAACCAAAGAGTTCTTGATATATTTACAAAAATCTCCTATATTCTTTTGTATATCTCCTGAAAAACCATTGAATAAAAGTACTGTCCTGTTCTTTGACTTGAGATCTTTCCAATGCATTATAATAACTGGTCCTATTTTCATAATAAATATCCAATGTTGGATATTCATTATGAAAATAGGACC
>JAYEMU010000040.1:0-3750 GCA_034718475.1 Nanobdellota archaeon | reverse complement strand
GCGCTCGTACCTCGCTCGCAATGACGAAAAAACCTTAAGCTAATGGCATTATCTCGCTCTGGCGCAAGGTACTGTCTTAAAATCCAAATTTTTCATTAAGAATTTTTAAACTATTTTTGTTGAAGCGAAAAGAGGACTTCAGGCGATTCTTTGCACGGAAGTTCATCTTGTGTAGCCTTGGTTATTTCCAGGGCTACTTTTTTTACGGATTTTTCAAATCCGAGCGAAAAGAGGAACTTAGGCTCATCATTACCGGAATACTTATGAAAATTTGGATCAAATTCACAATTCTTTTCCCATAAAGTATATACCAATACAAGCAGTTTCCTTTGTACTGCAACGTATGCTTGCATTTTGTTTCCAGTCCTTGCATATATTCTGTCATACAATGTTTTAAAAGCACCTTGTTCGTACCGGACAACATTAAATGCAGGCATATGTAATGCTCTTCTGATATGACTATTGCCTCTTTTTGATATTCTCGTTTTGCCTTTTTTCTTGCCAGATTGATTTTCAACAATATCATAACCTGAGAAACTTACAAGCTGCCGGTGATTTTTAAATAAATAGAATCCATTAGTTTCTGCGACTATTGTTGCAATAGTTAGAGTACCAACTCCTTTAATTTTGCAGATAGCTGTAATTTTTTCTTCCAATTTGTTATCATCTTTTATAGCCTTTTCAATTTGTTTTTTGACTTTTTCAATTTGTGAATCAATCAGCTTTAGCATTGAATTATACTGAGAAACTACAAATTTGTTTGAATGTTGGCTATGAGATAAAGCTTCTTTTCTGTTAACAATGACTGTTCGTTGTTTCTGCAAATCTTCATTTTGCCTGGTCAAGAGCCTTAGATGATAAATGTTTTTAGAAAATGGCATCCATCTGGATAATTTTTGTTCAGCTCCCATTCGTGATAAGCCTTTTGCATCAATTTTATCATTTTTTGTTTTAAGGCCGAGACTCTGCATATATTTCTTTGATTTATTTGGTAAAACTACTGACACGTAATAACCTTTTTCATATAATTCATATGCAAGTTTTTCATAATAAACACCTGTTGCCTCCATTGTAAAAACAATTGGAATGTCAAGTTTTGTGTGCTTTTTAGACCACTCAATAAAATTTGAAATTCCACTTGGAGTATTAGCAAATTTCTTTGTTGACTTGACAGTTACTTTTTGTTCAATATCGATTACTGAAAAACAAGCATCGAACTTTTCCTTAGAAATGTCTGTGGCTACTGAATACTTTAAACATTGTCCCATAAAAAATAAATTTTAATCCTTCCTCAGTTTTAACTCATATTTTATACAAGATTATACCCAAGAGTATATCTTTAAGTACTGTTCAAACTCATGAAGAAAGCTAAAGGAGGCAGTTCCTTGCGCGCAACATCATATTTAGTATGTGTTTAGTCTCCGAATTGTCACTCCTTTAGTTGTTGTTAAAAATAACTATAAATATATAAGTTTGTAAAGATATGAGGTCTTCATAAACAAATATTGAAAAAAATAGACATTTTCGAATACCTAAACGAGAAAGGATTTGATATAGGCTATACCACCATTTGTAATTATATCAGCGAAAAAAGAAATAAAGTAAAAGAAGCATATATCCGTCAGGTTTATAAACCGGGAGAGGTTTGTGAATTTGATTGGGGAGAAGTAAAGCTGGTTATTGCAGGTAAGAGAAGAACATTAAATATGGCAGTTTTCACACCAGCAATGAGTAATTACAGGTATGCCATGCTGTTTCATCGTCAGGACAGTATCTCATTTCAACAAGCCCATGTAAACTTTTTTGAGCATGTTGGAGGAGTTTACCAAACAATGGTATTTGATAATATGCGTGTTGCTATCAGGAGGTTTGTTGGTCCACAGGAAAAGGAACCTACCGATGCTTTATTAAAACTTTCCATGTATTACAAATTTGGGTTTAGGTTTTGTAACGTCCGAAAAGGAAATGAAAAAGGACATGTTGAAAGAAGCGTTGAATATGTTCGCAGAAAAGCTTTTTCAATTAAAGATACTTTTGCTTGCCTAGAAGAAGCTAATGGCTGGTTGCAAAGCACTAATAATAGGATAAACACTTGCCACAACCGGTTTGCTAAAGGCAAAAAGCCTATGGATTTATTTAATCAGGAAAAGCCCTTTCTTTATCCTGTACCTCCACGTTTTGATTGTGCTACTTTAGAACAATCCCGGGCAGATAAATATTCAACCATCTGTTATGCTACCAATCATTATAGTGTTCCGGACAATTTAGTAGGTAAAATAATTGACATAAAAATTTATCCTGAAAAATTAATCTGCTATCACGGTCAGGATAAAATATGTGAACACGAACGTCAATATGTACATCATGGCTGGCATATAACGCTTGAGCATTATCTTAATACGCTTTACAGAAAACCTGGAGCACTTGCAGGTTCTCGGGCTTTAGAAACAGCTCCTGAAAATGTTAAATTAACTTATGAGAATTATTTTAAGCATGATTCAAGAGGATTTGTCGAACTATTATTATTTGCAAAAAGCAATAAATATGATTTTGAAGATTTAGAAAAAGTAATAAACCGATTAAAAAAAATATGTCCAAATGATATATCTGTTGATAAGATAAAAGCTTTATGCATGCAAAAAGAAACAAAACTTCAAAATCTGCATGATAAAAACGATCCAATACTTATGCATTCAAATCAACAGCTTCAGTCATATTGTGACTTATTAAATTAATCATTCATTAAAAATGTAAAACAAATGATACCAATAAATACAAAAGAAAAAATTATAGCATATACAAAAGAGCTCCGTTTACCGGCCATAAGACAAAACCACCAAACACATGCACAAAAGGCCATAAAAACAAAAAACAGTTATGATCAGTATCTTCTATCATTGTTAGAAGATGAGTTTCAAACAAGAGTGAAAAACAGGAAGGCAGCAAGGATAAGACAAGCTGATTTTCCTTGTAAAAAATATTTGCAAGATCTTAAAAGAGAAGAACTGCCAGTAGATGCACAGGAAAAAATTGGCAATATTGAAAATCTGGAATTTATAAACAATGGGCAAAATATTGTACTGGCAGGCAATCCCGGAACCGGAAAAACACATTTAGCCATAGGGCTTGGAATAAAAGCATGTATGGAAGATTTTAAAGTTCTTTTTACAACTGTGCCAAGATTGATTACGCAAATTAAAGAGAGTCGTTCACAGAAAATATTAAGAATAATAGAGGCAAGATTTGAAAAATATGATTTGGTAATATGTGATGAATTTGGATATATTTCTTTTGATAAACAGGGAGCTGAAATGTTATTTAGTCATCTCTCATTACGTGCCGGAAGAAAATCAACTATCATAACCACAAACCTATCGTTTGACCGATGGAGCGAAATATTTGGAGATCCTGTGTTAACTGCTGCAATGGTTGACAGGTTAACACATAAGGCATACATAATAAATATGAATGGAAAATCATTTAGAGCTAAGGAAACCCAAATGTGGTTAGAAAAATAGATCGTAAAAAATTAAGCAAATATAAACCAAAATAAAAATGAAAAATGTACAACATCAGACCCCCTTAAACTTTCTATTCATTGAATGGCGCCATTCAATGAATAGAAAGTTTATTGAATTAATTTATTTTATTAATATTGCATTGTAAGTGGTACAGTTTTAAACTGAAATACTGGTACACTTTTCAATTGAAGTAAAGATAAAAATTTGCTTTGCTCATAACTGCAATTTC
>JAYEMU010000039.1:0-3923 GCA_034718475.1 Nanobdellota archaeon | reverse complement strand
CATCCTGATTGGGTTAGGGGAGTAAGCTTCAGACCTGATGGAAAATATCTGGCAACTAGCTGTGATGATAAAAGAGCAAGGATTTTAAAAGTGAATTACAAGAAAAAAAAATTAAGAAATTTGATTGAACTTAAACATCCTTATGGGGTTTATGGAGTAAGCTTCAGCCCTGACGGAAGATATCTGGCAACTGGCGGTGGGGATAGAAAAGTAAGGATTTTAGAGGTGGATTACAAGAAGAAAAAAGCATTAACAGAATTGATTGAACTTGAACATCCTAACGGGGTTAGGGGAGTAAGCTTCAGCCTTGATGGTAAATATCTGGCAACTGGCTGTGATGATAGAAAAGCAAGGATTTTAGAAGTGGATTACAATAAGAAAAAATTAAGAGAATTGATTGAACTTAAACATCCTGATTGGGTTAGGGGAGTAAGCTTCAGCCCTGATGGAAAATATCTGGCAATTGTCTGTTATGTTAAAAAAGCAAGGATTTTAGAGGTGGATTACAAGAAGAAAAAATTAAGAAAATTGATGGGGCTTAAACATCCTGATTGGGTTTTGGGAGTAAGCTTCAGCCCTGACGGAAAATATCTGGCAACTGGCGGTGATGATAATAAAGCAAGGATTTTAGAGGTGGATTACAAGAAAAAATCATTAACAAAATTGATGGGGCTTAAACATCCTAATTCTGTTTTGGGAGCAAGCTTCAGTTCTAATGGAAGATATCTGGCAACTGGCTGTTGGGATGGAAAAGCAAGAATTATAAAATTGCCAGAAAAAATCTTACAGGGGATGAAAGCAAGAAACCATATCCTCAACACAAGGTGTTAGGGTATGAGTAATTCACTATCAAAAGGACAAACTGCGCGGACCGGGATTTGAACCCGAATCTTCGGCTTGGAAGGCCGAAATTCTAACCATTGAACTATCCGCGCTTAGCAATCTAAGAAAAAAACATAACTTATAAAATTTTCTATTGTTTTTTTAAGGGCGCCTTTTCAAAAGCATATTTGACTTGGGCATCCTTCCAGCCGCTTTTTTTTAGCATTGCCTTAATCTGGAGGTCCTTAAGCCCTTTAGACCTTGCAAGCTTGATATAATCAACAACGGCCTTAAAATCCTTTGATGACGCAAAAGGCATCTTCCCCTTGCCACCAAATTTCAAATAATAAAATACTGCCCCCACAATTAAAATCATCAACAAGCCAATCATTATTATCCAAAACCATGGAAAACCTGATTCTTCCTCAATCTCATCCTTTTCTTCAGAAACATAAACTTGAGATTTTTGCTTTAAATCATGACTTGAGCATGCCTTTGATGAAACCAAAGATGCCCTGCTTCCCTCTATGCATTCTTCATCACCAGTGCCAGTAAAAACACAAAGTGAAACATCCCTTGTTACTTTGCCTGTTCTTGTGTTGCACTCACTCCATTCAGCATCACTGCAGTCCCATTGGGGCATGCATGATTCTGGTTGATTTATAACAGGGCCACCGCTTCCACCACCATCCCTTGAACCCCTTGGACCGATATAAATAAATTGATCTGCCAATGTACATTCTTCGCCGCAGTCAGGATTTGTATCAGGGCACTGCATAATTGTAAGCAAATTGCTTTCACTTTCAAAAGAGCCTTCTTCAGGAGTTATTACCTTAGCCTTGAAATAATATTCTGGATCAGGATCTGATGTCCCATCATCAAGCCACAGGGAAATCCATCCAACAGCCCATGCATTAATATCAGTGTCTTCTAAATTTAAAAAATATTCTTCAGTCAATACGTCAATATCGCCATCTGTATTATCTTCCTTAATCGTAAAATCAACAACTGATTCATCGCTGCAATCCTCTGTAACAACAATCAAATAAACTGAATCTCCTTCATCTGCATCAAAAATTTCATTTCCGTCACAATCTGCCCAAAATAAATCAGTAATCTGACAGCCAGAAGTTTCAGAATAGCCTTCCCCCACTGGATAATCATCAGATGTGTAAGGGTTGCAATCATTATCGAGACCATCCCCATAAATCTCATCCATCCCTGGATTGACCAAAGCATGGGAATCATCACAATCAACTTCTTCCTGGGATGCAGCACAACAAGTCCCGCCTGGACAAAATATTGGATGCTCCATTGAAGTATTATAGCCATCCAAATCAGAATCAGTGCAAGCAAAGGCCAAGCCTTCATCTATTTCACCGTTACAATTATCATCAAGGCCATTTGCCACCTCTACAGCACCAGGATTTATATTGGGATTATTATTATTACAATCTTGTTCAGGATTAGCACAAGAAGAAGTGTCGCCTACACCATATCCATCACCATCTTCATCATCGCAGGCAGGGGGATTTTGCTGTTCCGCCAAAGCCAATGTAGAAGCTAAAAAAATTAGGATTAAAAAAATAATAAGGATTTTTCCTCTTTTCATGAATCTAATTAATTAAAAGAAATATTTAAATGTTTTTGTTTTTGAGAATTGGAAACATCAACAAAAAATCGCCAAACAGAAAGCTTTTTAAATAAAACCTAATTCTCTGTGTAAAGATGAATATAAAAATCCTTCAAAAAACAAAGAATAGGATTAAGTTTGAACTAGAAGGGCAATCACATGCTTTTTGCAATGCTTTGAGTTCAGAATTATGGAATGATAAGGATATTGCTGTTGCCGGATATAATCTTGCACACCCTATGATTAGCCATCCAGTCCTTGTTGTAGAAACCAATAAGGGCGACCCAAAAAAAGCATTAGTAAAAGCTATTGAAAGATTAAAGAAAAAAAATAAGGAATTTATTTCTTTGGCAAAAAAAAATGCCAAATGATTTTGCGAAAATATTAAATAATTAATCAGCTTATTTAAACCCTATGAAAAGCAAAAATAAAGGGAAGATAAAAAAATATCTTAAAACCCTATGGTGGTTTATCTGGGAAGATGATAGTTTTGCTTCATGGATTGTTAATATTGTTATTGCCTTTATTCTTGTGAAATTCCTGATTTATCCAGCTTTAGGATTTATGCTTGGCACATCCCTGCCTGTTGTTGCTGTTGTGTCCGGAAGCATGGAGCACAATGGGTTAGGATTTGATGATTGGTGGATTGAAAATGGGGAATGGTATTTGCAAAAAAACATTGATAAAGAAGAAATGAAATCATTTGCCATGCATAATGGATTTAATAAGGGGGACATTATTGTGCTTGTTGGTGAAGAACCAGAAAATATAGAGATTGGGGATATTATTGTTTATTCTACCGAAAGATATAAATACCCAATCATACATCGAGTAGTAAAATCGTGGACAGAAAACGACAACAAATATCTTACAACAAAAGGAGATAACAATTACAATTCTGATCCACTAAATATTAATCAGAATCAAGTTGTGGGAAAAACATTGTTTAAAATCCCGTGGCTTGGCTGGATTAAACTTTTATTTACAAAAATGATAGGAGGGTAAAATGCTATTTTGTCCAAAATGTGGAAGTTTATTGGAACCTAAAGAACAAGGAAAGAAAAATGTGCTTGTCTGCTCATGCGGATATTCTTCAATAGAAAAAGAAGACATAGTCATTCAGGAAGATGTTAATAAAAGCAACAAGATTGAGATTCTGGAAGAAAAAGAAATAGAGACTTTGCCAAAGGCTGATGAAGAATGCCCAAAATGCGGAAATAAAAGCGCTTATTACTGGACCATCCAAACAAGGGCAGGGGATGAAGCTGAAACTAGATTCTTTCAATGCACCAAATGCAAGTATAGATGGAGAGATTATAGTTAAAAAATTTTTCTTTTATGGTACTTGTTAAGGTAAGTTATATTCTTTAGTATATACTTTTAGATTTTTAATCTATATTCTGCAGTTACGAAATCTTTATTAAGTTTATTAGCTACATTGTAGCTAAATGAAAAAGGAAACAAAAAT
>JAYEMU010000038.1:0-3928 GCA_034718475.1 Nanobdellota archaeon | reverse complement strand
TATAGAAGAAGATAAGGGTTCTGATGATGGAGGTCTAAAACCTGAAGTTAAGACAGATGTTGGGGAAGGAGACAATAATGGGAACAATGTTGTAGAAAAAAATGTTGTTGAAGGTGGAGATAATGTTGTTGATACACCCTCAAAAATAAAAGATAATGAAGATGTAACTCCTGCTCCAAATATAGTTGATGACGATGTAGCTCCAGGACCACAAGGAATTGTAGGCGATCAAGGTTATAGTGATGATGAAGGGCATCATGGAGATATCCCTGATGACACTAACGGAGCATCTGGTGGAGTTGATGAGGATTAAAAACTAAAATTTTCTTTTTTAGTAAAAAAGAAGCAAAAAAGGCGGCGGCTCACAAAACAAAAAATACAACAACAATTTCTATTATTAATATGGACAGCGTCCCACCGTCCTAAAGTGTCCTCTCAATTATACGAACGAGAATTTGCAACTTTAATTTTTTGCCTTTGGCATCGTTGCACTAAAAATCAAGTCCTCCAAGTATTCGGACGAAACTAACAAGGCTTAAAGGGTTACGCTCGGTTGCACCTCGCTCCACCCAAATTCAATTTCAGCTCTGAAAAAATTCTCAGCTCTGTTTCACGAGGAGAATTTTTTCGAGGAAATTGAACTTCCCTTAATCGCGATGTTAAATCCAATAATTTTGAGAGGCTAAAAAGTAGAAAGGGACAATTTTAAAAAAGAAAATAATAAGATTTATTTGATAAAAACTTCTCTACCTTCCAATAAATTAATTATCTTAAATGCTACATAAACTTTTTTATTACTAGCTTCTTTAGATTCAAGAACAATATTTTTCTGAATTAATTTTTGAACTAGGCCCCAAGCACCAGGTTGAGAAATATTTAATATTTTTTTAACATCATGAACCGTAAAAAAAGGTTGTTTAAAAAGAGAATCAATTAAAATATGCATATTGGGACTTTGAGATATGGTTGTAGATTTTTTATGTAATTCATTCTTATAATTATCTATTTCATTCAACAAATTAAAAGCTTTTAATGCTTGGACTTCCATTGCTTTGAGAAAAAACAATAACCAATCATTGATTTCACCTTTCGAACTTACATTAAACAATTTTTCAATATAAGTATCTCTATTTTTTGTTAAGTATTCACTTATATATAAAAGAGGATGGGATAAAATCTTTTTAATACATAATAGGTGCACTATTAATAAACGTCCAATACGCCCATTTCCATCTCTAAATGGATGAATTGCTTCAAATTGATAATGCATAATCCCTATTTGATACAGCTTTTGTAATAAATCTTCATTTGAATATTTAATTAAATCTTCAATTAAATCATGCGTTGTTTGGGGTGATGCAGGTACAAAAGTTGCAGTATCTAAAGTATCTTCTCTTTTGCCAATTGCATTTTGATCAGTTTTAAATTTTCCAGGAGTTTTATTGTCTCCCCTAACTCCTCTAAGTAAAATTTTATGAATTTCTTTGATAAATTGAGTTGTTATAACTTTT
Source organism: Nanobdellota archaeon (assembly GCA_034718475.1). Classification (GTDB taxonomy): domain Archaea; phylum Nanobdellota; class Nanobdellia; order SCGC-AAA011-G17; family GW2011-AR17; genus JAYEMU01. Next base: position 2,417 of record JAYEMU010000038.1, on the reverse strand, counting down.
TCTTTAAAAGCATAACTCATAGCTTCTCTGTAATTTCTAATTTCTTCATTATCTAATCTTCGTTCAGGATTCAATTCTTTTATTTTTTCTTCTTTAAAAACATCAGAAATTGTTGAACGAGTACCTTCTATTTCTGAACTCATTTGGGCTTCTTTAAGCATAAAAGGTAATTGAAATAATGCAATTTCTTGAGGTGTAAACTTTTGAGTTAAACCTTCTAATTTTCCTAAAGCCAACATAGTATTTTGTGCTTGTCCACTTAATTCAGCAGATTCATCAAATTTAAAAGGTAAATTACTAGGTTCAAACCTATAATACATTCCTTGATTTTCCCATACTAATTTTCCAGTTACATTCTTCACAAAATTATTTTCATTCATCTTAATAAGCTTGATTATATACTTCTTTATATATCTATTGTTTTTATAACCTCATTTAAATACTCACTTATAATGCCTTTAGATTATTAAACTCACTTATTAAAAAAGACTAAGCTATAACCTCATTTAAATACTTACTTATAATGCCTTTAGATTATTAAACTCACTTATTAAAAAAGACTAAGCTATAACCTCATTTAAATACCATATAATAAATAAAATTGTCCCTATAGATTTTTGTCCTTGCCGTATTACTTCGTTCTTTGAATAGGATGCCTCTCAAAATTACTCCTTCGCCTACGGCTCGGGCACGTTGCACTCTCCTCACTTCGTTCGTCGGTGGATTTAACAGGGCTTAAAGTGTTCGCCTTGTGCTCCTCATCCAAATCCCACGCAAAAATTTTCCAGCTCTGAAGTTGTGGGTTGCCTCAACTTCGAGGGTAAATTTTTGCTTTCGGGACTTCGGTTAAGTGCAATGTTAAATACAATAAAATTTCCATTTCTTTTTTTAGTTTTGGGGAGTTCCGGTGCTACGCACATATTCACTCACTTCGTTCGATATTTATTAGTAGAAAGGGGGGTTCTTTAATTTAAGGGGGAGTTCCTAGTCCTAACGGACAGTTAGACTTTACTTCGTAAAGAAAATTAATCTTGATGAGGGGAGTTCTGTAATATACCAAAATAATCGTAATCTATTTAAAGACGCAATAAATATTAATGATATAATGGAAGATTGTATATTTTGTAAGATCGTAAAAAAGGAATCACCTAGTTGGAAAGTTTATGAAGATGAATTAGTGATGGCTATATTTGATATTTATCCTGCAACAGAGGGGCATATTTTAGTTATTCCAAAAAATCATTATAAAGATATTTATGATATTCCTGAGAATTTGATAGGTCACATCACAAAAGTTTGTAAAAGAGTAGCTTTAAATCTTAAGAAAACACTCGGTGTTCAAGCAGTTAATCTAATTCATGGAAGTGGAAAATCTGCACAACAAGATGTATTTCATTTCCATATGCATGTTGTTCCCCGAAAAAAAATGATGACTTTAAATTACATTATGATCCTAAACTAGATATTAAGCCAAGATTTGATGAGTTGCTGAATATGATAAAAACTGAAAAGATTTAACCAAAAAGAGTCGTTCTAACAAACTTATCTCGTTCATTGTTGTTAGTCGCATAATTTTTAGACAATCTATTGAGAAGTCTTTTAGATGCAAAACCCAACATATTTAATCCATCACGACCACTTGGAAAAATACCTAAACAAACATAATCTTTCTCATAAGCACCACGAATCAATGCACTACTTAATTGGCTAAACTCTCCAACTATTGCTAATGGCAAAACTTCTATCTTTCCTTGTAAATCTTTAGGATGTTCATCTTTCCTTAAAGGTTCAAGAATCTTTATTAATTTTTCAGAAAACCCATCAATATTAACTTCAAGTTTAATCTTCTTAAATAAATTTATAGCCCATTCAAATAAGTCTTTCCTCTCAAGATTATCAATTTCTTCTAAATCTTCAAGATTAACACTTTTAAAACCTTTATTATGATTGTTGGAAGAAAACTCCTGCAGACTTTAGTCTGTAGATGAATTCCAACTCCATTCTTATATAAAAAAACCATTAAGATTTAGCTTAATGATGTAAGATTTTTAATACGGCATTTTTTGTCGTGTGGCCTATTTGTATTTTTCTGCTATTTTCAGAAAATTAAAGATTTTTGTTGTAAATTTTTTCTTATCTTCTTCAATTTTACTCTAGTTTTTCTGCAAATGCTGTAAGATTTTCGAAGTTGAATTTTAATATATATTTTCTGGAACCATTCGCCACTGGACATAGGTGCGAGTAGCATTTATATATGCTCCTTCCCAAATTTCTTTATATTAATAACAAAAATCAACCATTTAAATGGTTGGATAAAACAAGATGAAAAAAACAATATCAAAGTTTACTCGGATGCTTGAATACAAAGCAGTTCAAGCAGGAATAAGGTTTGCAAGAGTAAGCGAAGCATATACAAG
>JAYEMU010000037.1:0-3977 GCA_034718475.1 Nanobdellota archaeon | reverse complement strand
AATCAACCATTTAAATGGTTGGATAAAACAAGATGAAAAAAACAATATCAAAGTTTACTCGGATGCTTGAATACAAAGCAGTTCAAGCAGGAATAAGGTTTGCAAGAGTAAGCGAAGCATATACAAGTCAAACTTGCAGCATCTGCAATGATAGAAATAAAAGCAACAGAAAGTATAGGGGTCTTTATGTCTGCAAAAAGTGCAATAATATAATGAATGCAGACGTGAATGGTGCTACAAATATCTTGAAAAAGTATCTCCGAGACTTTTTGTCAAGGAGTAGTTGCATAGTGGCTATGCCATCGGTAGTGAGGATAAAGAATGTTTGTCCAAGCTAAGTCCGAGAAACTACACACTTTAGTGTGTAGAGTATGTCATAATAGGTTGACTAACTTCAGCTAATATCCATGCAAAACAGGTTAGTGAAAAATAATGATTTTTTCCTTTTATTTATTCTTATCAAATTTTTCTTTTTCTATTTGATTAACTTCATCCCATACATATTGTTTAAAGCCTTCCCCTATAGATTCTTTAACTATTTTATTTATTATCCTCTTGGAAAATAATCTAGTGCATATCTTTTTATCATAATAATAAACTGTTGCTTCAAGCATTGTTTCGTCTATCCCATATTCACATAAAAAATTTTCATAATAGTTGTTCTGGATAAATATGTTGTGTATTAATAAATAAATCAATTCAAATATTATATACTCTATATTGTTTGAAATGTTTAGCAAATTTGGTTTTGGCGATGTTGGATAGTTGCCATTAATTAGCCAAATATTTATTTCCTTATTTTTCCATTTTAGGGAAGTTTGACGTTCAATTTCGTTAAATATGAATCCTGAATTCTTTTTTAGATAATTTTCTATCTTTTTCTTTCTTTTTTTTAGTAATCTCTCCTTAAACTCAGTTTGTAATATGCCTTCTATTAAAGGCCAGCTAATCTTAAAATTTATCATATTTCCCTAAAACCCCCATATACAAAGTTTGTTCATTTTCATCCAAATCCAAAAACCTATTAACTTTATTATCACTAAAACCACCAATTGTACAACATCCCACGCTTAAATTTCCAGATGTTAGGTATATATTTTGAGCCATATGCCCTGTATCCAACAAAACATACCTATAGGCCCTTGTGCCATATTTTATTGCTGTCCTTTTAAAATTTGCAGTTAATATGAAAATTATTTGAGCATCTTCCAGCATTTCTTGGTAAACAAACTCATTTAATCTTTTATTTTGTTCTCCAGGCAACATTAGTTCTAATGAATGTTCAATTACGTTATAATGATAAAGTCCTGGAGAAATAGTTTCACAATTTTTTATGACTAGATATAATTCAATAGGATACCTTGCGCCTGCTGAAGGATAACCTCTTCTACTTTTATTTAAATCGGATGCATCATTCAAAATACCTGCAGAATAAAATAATATCTCTGACAATTCTTTTAATAAAATTTTTTCCTTATTAAATTCTCTTATAGATTCCCTATATCTAATTACATCATATATACCATTACCTTTTTTCCTTTTAGGCTTGGGCAAAAAGATTCTTTTGAAGCGAGGATAGGATTTGAAATAAATATTAATCCAAGATTTAGGATAATTAGAAATCTCATTAGTTTTGTTTACTATAATCTTTGTCTTTTCCTGTATTTCTAATATTTCATTTTTCATTTTTATACAAATGGGTGAGGTATTTTATTCAAATAATTGTGGCTTGAACCCTTATTCTTGCCAATTTCTTCCAGTCTATTGCTGTATAGATATTTTAAGTCTTCAAATAAAAATAGCGGATGTAATTCAGGGATTACAGTTTTTATAACATTAAACCCGCAATCTTTTACACCTTTAGTGGTTATGTCTTTTAAATATAAGTGGTATCCTTTTTTCTTTATTATATTTTTAACAATATCCCATTTTTTTGAAACACTTATTTTTTTGTTTGTTTTTTCAGGTATTGATTTTTTTTCTTTTGCATTGATTAAAAAATCTAAATCCTTTATCCTTCCTTTATCGCACCAAAATAATCCTCTGTCTTCTATGTCCTTAATATTTTTGGTTGAACTTACTTTTTTCTTTTTAGTCATGGAAAGATATCTTATCCATGTCCTTGTATGTTCAACTTCTAACAAAGCTCCTTTTATCGCAGTAAATATATTCACATCAGTCTTAGAACCAATTGATATTGCTGGACCAACTTCAGATTTATCTATCAAAATACAAAGAATTGTTGGTACATTTAAATCTAATGTAATATCAAGTATGTGTATCTCTAGAAAATATCTTTTAAACATATTTAATAAATCTCTTATATCCTTCTCCTTAATCGAATTTAATTCTATCCTCTTGGGTTTTATTTTCTTAAGATATGTTATCATAAATGCATCTCTTTCAATAAGTTCACACACCCCTTTGTATATTGCTTCTGATCTTGAGTTTGCAAAGGCTGCTCCATTGCTGATGGGATATCTTATTACAGCTTCCTTTGCTTGATATGGAACATAAATTAATTGGGCGGGGATTAATATTTTATCATCTTTGAAATAGTCCTCACATTCAACCCAATTGAATTTAAGATTATGGAATTTTGAGATTTGAGACTCTTTATCTCTTATAAAATTAACAAATTTAATGGGGTCTACTTTTTTCCTATTTATTTCATTAAAACTTTTTTTGACGACTTCCTTTTTCCTGTAACACGATAAACAGTACCTTTCGATACATTCTCCTAACGCTTTTATTTGGGCTAAATTTTTATTAATATCCAGACCAGAACCATGGTTATCTTTATCTTGCACAGCATCAGTTCTTTTTGACATCTCTGCCATATATGCTGTGTACTGAAAAAATTTAGGTTCATCCGTGAATTGGAATGACTTAAGCATCTTCTTAACAATATCATTCTTTTCAGTACATTTCTTTATCCTTTGTAAGGTATTTTCAATTAGCATATTCCATATGTCTTCTTTATTGTACTTTTAGAGAAATCAATTTCTTCTTGAAGTTCTTTTACTCTTTTCCAAACATATTTATACATACCCATAAATTCTGCACGTTTGCAAAGGTCTGCTAAAATATCTTTGGCAAAATAATCTTTAAGGACAAAAACAGTTATGAGATTTACAACAGCTTCCAATTCTATAATGTTATAATCTCCTTTTTCATTTCTTATTTTAAAATCGCCCAAATTATTGTGGACTAATTCATGTATTAAATTAAAAAAACAAAAATCTAAATCATAATTATAATAGTTCAGTAATAAGGGTGAGGATATTGAGGGATGCCACCCTTTCATAATCCAAACATTAATCTCTTCCTGTTTCCAATCAATTCCTGTCAATTCTTTAATCTTTTTTAGAATCAAATTACCATCTTTCTTAAATTTATTTTCCAATTTTTCTTTTAGTGCAATCAATTTTTCTCTGTTATATGGACAATTCAATATTCTTGACTGTAGATAATAACTAGTTTGGAAATGAATTTTGGGCAGCATTTTAAATTATTCCCTATACTCTATCTTTTTTTCTAATCCTTCTTCGGATACTCGACAGCCATAACATCCTCCGCCACAAGATCTGCATCCACTACATTTATTTCCATATACAAGAGCATTGCTCTTATAATCCATTTCAATTGGATCCTCGATACAATATTTCAGTTTATTTTCCATTTTTTTATCACTCCTATAAATTTATTAGAAAATAAAACCTACCATGCCTTTTTAAACCTTTTGATTTTTTAGTTACGGACATAAGTAATTTGTAAAATCTAACATAAAATTATATCTTTGCCAAAAGTTCTCTAAACTATCTTTTAATTTCTCGATTGTCGTGAAATTATTTGAATTTGTTACATCATGTCTTGTTATTTTCCAGCAAGTTTCTATTGGATTTAATTCTGGACAATATGGCGGTAAGTATTCTACCTTTATATTTGGGAATTCTGCCAAATACTCCTTAATGATA
>JAYEMU010000036.1:0-15652 GCA_034718475.1 Nanobdellota archaeon | reverse complement strand
AAAATAAGCTAAAATTTATAAACATCTTTTTCGTATTATTTTATATGAATAAAAGGGGTCAAAGTGAAATCTGGGAAATTTCTACAATCTTTGAAATTATTATTGCCTTGATTGTTGCTTCCTTTTTTATTATGGGCGCCACATCATACCACCAATACACTAAGTTCGATAAATATTATCTTGAAGAAGAAATGAAACTTTTAGTGAATACTGTTGCAGCATCGCCAGGCTATACTAAATTTAACTATGCCCATTCAAAGTTATATAATATTAATGCAAAAGAGAAAGAGGTGCAGGTATTAAGGGACTTGAAATTTAAAAATATAAATGAAAAAATAGTATATATCTTGTTGAAAGAAAAACCTCTTGGGAAAATAAAGGCAGGGTATAATGAATAAAAAAGCACAATATGATTTTGGAAGAAAGACCATCTATTACATAATTGTTGCAATATTCTTAACAGTAATGTTTATTTACCTAAATATAGGTTTTGCTAGATTTGATTTTAGGGTTATTCAAACAACAAATAAATTAGCCGGAGAGATACTGGCCGCCGAAATAGCTATCTCGCCAGAATGCTTTTCATTTACTGACAAGGATACAGGCAGGGCTTATCCTGGGATAATTGATAAAGGCTTATTTGAAACAGGGATTCTAAGAGAATCCTGTGCAAGGTATTACCAAGATAGAATAATTGTATATTTAGTTAGTGAAAAGAATCCAAAATATGAATATTTTAGCTCTAAATGGAACCAAGTAATGAAAGCTGGTTTTGATGAACAGCTTAAAAATTTGAAATTTGTTGGCAAAGATAATCTTCCAGAGCCAATATATTATTTTAAAAATGTTATAGTTAAAGATGGAGATAAAAAAAATAAAGGAGTGTTGATTATTGGATATGAAGAGAAATAAACGTGGCCAAAGCGAAGATATATTTTCTGATCTTATACCGGCAATAGTGATAATGATTATCGCAATTGTAATCCTATCAATTGCCAACAGCAATGATACGCTTATATCATATCTTAATTCAGATTATCTTTCATTGGAAAAAACGCAAAAGACTGCTGATAGCATTTCAACTATAACTGCTAATGCCTATAACCTAGAAAGAATTTCTGCTCCAATTGCCTTAAGGATGCCATTTCAAAATACAACCCTTGCAGAATTTATCAATGGGCTTAAAGATCTCAACAATGGGCTTAAAGATCTCAAAAAAGAAGAAGCACTGAAACTTGTTCCTCAAGGCATCATTAACCTTCAATTTACTGAAAATGGGTATGCCTTTAAATGCGGGCAAGGGTTATTTAAAAATATGTCAATTATGCTTTCAGGCTATTCTCATTGGCTGATTGTTGGTGCAGATGCAAAAACAAATGAAATTTTCTTTTATTGCTCTGATTTAATGTACAAAGAATCTGAAAAAGGATTAATCCCAAATGTCAAAATTACAGGGAATACAATAGATAATGAAGGAATTGGGGAATTAGATGTTAATTGGGAATTAGATGTTAATTTAAACCTTGTCCTATCTAGTTTTGAACAGGAATACCAAGATACAATAAATTTATGGCTGCCTACAAAAGACGGCCTTGAAAATAGAATTAGTATATTTTACGCAAAATGAAAATAAACAAAAAAGGGGCGGCTGTACTGCTGTTGTCATCCTTGGCTTTTTTAATAGCTATTATTATCTTTACGCATACGGAAACAAATGATCGGCCTGGGCCGAATGTAGAATATATTGGGCAGATAGAATTTGAACATTTCAAACATTATTCAAGGGGGGAGGAAGTTTTATTATTTTTGGATTTATCGGCAAAATATTCTGCTGAAAAAGTTAAGGCTGAATATAAAGATGAATTTATTGTTAAATTTAAAGGGGAATTCGAAAAGTATCTAAAATTATTCAATAAAAGATATAGCAACGAAATGGATAATGCTGAACTAAAATTGGAAAATTATACTTATCAGATAATAGGCGATAAGCTTATTCTTAAATCAAAAGTTCTTCTGCCAATCAAAGATTTTGAAAGCATAACGATTGATGTGGCTGGGAAAGGAACTAATTCCATCAAGGATAAATTAAGCTATAAAATTAATCCTTCTGTTACAATCAAAATCAATCCCCTAAAAACTAAGCCTGCTTCAATCCCCTTACGTTAATCCTTTGCCGCCTAATTTTTTTAAATAAACTTCTAAATTTTAATTCTTCTAATTTTTCTTTTATTTCTTTTTTTTCTTTAGAGGGATAATGATTATTTTCCAATAAGAAAATTAAACCATTTAACTCTTTATGGATATTTTCCTTATTCTTTAATTTAAGATATTCAAAATTGAAGTAATGCAACCTTTCCTTCCAAGACCAAATTCTCTTATTTTTAATTTTATAATTTCCTGAAATGATTTTCATTGTTGCTGATAAAATGCCAGAGTTATAATCCTCTTGAGGCTTTGATTTATATGAAATTATTTGTTTTAACCGATTATAGGACAATTGAATTGAGGGATTGTATTTATTAAGCAGGGATTTATAATTCTGGAAATCAGCAAGGCATTTGCCCCCATAATAAAATTTCTTGCCCACATCTTTAATTAGATTATAATAATTTATTGGCCTATGATCGGGAACAAGATTTAATTTTATTTTTTTATTTTGAGGGAATTGCCTTGCCCCTGATTCATTCTTGGCATTTATTATTATGCTTGTGACTTTTTCATCTAAAGAGGCACTACAAGATTGAATAATCTTTTTTAATTTTTTAGATGCCTTGGATTTTATATAGATTTCTTGAAAACTATTTTTAATGATTATCCCCCCCTTGATCTTTTTTAAAGTGAAATCTCCATTTTTATTTTGAGCATATTCTTTTACTAGCGGCAAAATTGTATTGGATAGATGGATAAAATCGTCAGAAGAATGCTTTACATCAAAATCTCCATGGCTGTGCCAAATGCCTAAAACTTTTTGGTTTTTAGAATAAGCATTGTTAAAAGCCTTTTTAAGAGAGCTGCATTGAGCATTATCAGGAGTAATCTGCTGGCATGGCAGGCATGTGTATCGGGCAATTGTCCCCCCATAATCAGTCAATAAAAGACCTTCACATTCCACAGTTTTACCAACAATCTCATTTGTAATTTTACTAATAAAATGCATTTCTTCAAAAAGCTTCTCACTTAAATTGAACATCTGCATTTCTTAATCCTCCTTTCCTTGGATGAAAAAATGAACTTTGAAAGATTCGCTGGTTTTGATTGATATAAAAAATTATTTTTAAGTGAAGTAGTTAAATCTGGATTAAGCAAAGCTTTTACTTCGCCTGCTAAAAAAGCCCCAATAAAAGCATTAGTCATTACAACGTTTGTTTCATAATAATCAGCACAGCTTTGCCTCCCATCCCTTTTAACAAGATTATCCAGATCATATCTGCAATTCAAGCAATAATTTTTATTAGGGAGATAGGCTTCTGCTTTTGCTGAAAATGGCGTTACTGCTGCATTGAATAATGGAATCCCTGATTCTATTGCATAATCATTAAGAGTTTTCCTTGCCTGCCAATTATCAGCACAGCAAATCATTGCATCATAAGGCACTGAAGGTATATTTTCCGGAGTTAAAAAATTATCAAGAGCAAGGATTTTAGTTTTTTTTGTAATCTTCTTTAACTTATATCTCAAGGTTCCTGCTTTTTTCTTACCAATAAAATCATGATAAAACAATTGACGTGAAATGTTATGGGGCTCAATTATATCCCCATCAAAGATATCTATATCAAACCCCTCCAAAGTCAAATTTAATGCAGCATAAGTGCCAATTCCTCCTGCCCCGCATAAAAGAATTTTCCCTTTTGGCGAATCCAGCCTGCAAGGATTATTTTTTCCTAAAAAGAATCGTTTAGGGCATTCTAAATTATAATTTATTTTTCCCAATGTTACTTTATCAGAATCCAAGGGCGAAATGATCTTCCTTATTTCATCAAGGATTATTGCAGCCATCAAGCCACTGCTATAATTCCCCTGCAAACAATTAAAATTTTTTAAAGGATTTATTTTAGAAACTAATTTTGACTTATCCTCCCTTACAATCATTGAACAAGAATCCTCTGAAGAAGAAGCACTAATATAAAATTTGATTTGTGGATTAAGAGAAAAAGCTCTCTGCGACAAATTTTTAATCCCTGGATTGTTTGTCAAGTCAATTAAAATATCAGGGCTGCCAATTAACGCTTTATCAGCCTTAAGTGGAACTGCTTCAATATATAAGTCATCATTGATTGATTTGATCTGTTCTTCCAAGGATTTTACCTTATACCCTTTTTTAACAAGAAATTCATTTGGATTACCAGAATACAACGCATCATCTATAATGCGAATATTTCTCAAACCCAAACCGGCAATATAAAAGCATAAATAATTAGCCAAAGGCGATGCTCCAATAATAGTTATTCTGCCCCCTCTAATTTTTTCTTGATTAATGCCCCAATTTCTAATATAATCTATCATTTTTACAAAGAAGTGGATAAAAATTTTACCCCTTCAACTATTAAATCAGAAAAAACTGCTTCTGCCAGACTATACCAAGTTAATTTTGGATTTATATATTCCTTAGTCAATGCCTTATGGCCCTTTCTCAAATATTCTTTAATCTGCTCATCAATATTTTTTTGCCTAAGCTTTTTTTCATCATACTTGCCTAAACAAATTGGCTGAAAAGGCTTGTTTATTTCAGGCAGAGCCGGATGCTTATAATCATTAACCACTATCAATCTATCCATATTAACTTTATCTGCTGCAAGATATAATCTTACTCCCACTAATGCTTCATCAAATTGGTAATATTTGGAATTCTTCTTTTCATATAATACATAAGGCTTTACTTTAGTGCATGCATAAAAACTTTCATCATTTAAAATAAATCCCAGATTCTTATCTGGATCTAAGAAAAAACCTTCTTTAAGATATTTTAATGCCTTTGTATTTTCATAAAAATCCATAGTTTCCCTTAAAGATTTTTGATAAGCCCCTTCATAAATCTCCAGAGGGTTTGGAGGGCTTGAAACAGCATATCTACCATTTGCTATTTTTATTGGGCCGTCACTTACAGGATCTAAAAAATATAACTGGCCATTGGAAATAAGCACAGAATCATTATTTGCCATCTGACCGAGAATGCTTTCTTTATTTTCTATAACTATCTTACTGCCATCCAAAATGTCCAAAACTAAATCTGCTAAAGTTATCATCTCTTGGCGCTTTTTAAAAAATTTTGCTATTGGATTTTTAATTGCAAGATCTGTAAGGTAAATATCCTCAAACAGTTGTATGCCAAAGCCTTCCCCTTCAAAACAGAAACAACCATTTTCTGATTTTAAATTTTCTTTTAAAGGCCTGTAAATTTTATTATTAATAATAAAAAATGAATTATTTTGTGAATACCTGTAGAATGTGCTGCTTAACATTTTCCAACAGCTGTAATCTGATCCAATACCATTTCTATACAATCAAAATTTTCACCGTCTATATCCCTCTGTGTAATATAAGGAGTTATTGGTTCCTCAAGGCTTATAAAATGGCCAGAATCATTTTGTATAAATTGGCCATCTTGATTATAAGGCCTTATTTCGCAAATGTTTGTTATGCCATTATGCTCTTTTATATAGGAATGTATCTCATTAGCCATCACTTTTTCATCTGAATCTACATTCTTAAGCATATATTTTATTACTTCACGGAATGTTTTTGACCTGAATGATTCCTTAACTTTTTTTACCAATGCTTCGTCCTGTTCAATTTTTCCATCAAATTCAATCCTATTGCGATTTGATGCTGTATCCAAAATTCCGATTAGTTGCATTATTTTATCACCAATTAAACTGCAAAGAGTCTTCTATAAAAATTTAGCTATAAAAAAATCGTGAAATTTTTAAAATAATTGGAAAAATGATTCAATTTATTAAAAAACCATAAAGAAAAACATTTAAATCATAATAACCATTCAATAATAAAAGAAGGTGATAAATAATGTTCAAAAAGAAAAAAGTTCTTACTAAAATAACCTCTAAAAAAAAATCTCAAGAAAAAAATGTTTTAAATCTTGAAAATAAAGTAAAAAATCTAAAAGAAAGATATGAAAAAGCTAAAAATAGGCTTGATTATGTCCTTGAAGGCATTGGCAAATTTAGAATAGAGATGGATGAATTAATTAAAAAAAATTTTGATTACAAAAAGAGAATAAATGAGCTTAAGGCTCTAAAATCCAAAATCCCTAAAGAGATAAAATACCTTGAAAGAAAAATAAATGGCAATTTTAAAATTATACAAAATATAAAAAAGAACATCAGGGGCTATTCTAAAAAGAAAAACTTGCTTATGGGACTAGTTAAAAAATTGAACCATATTATGAGAAAACATGAAATGAACCTTTTACAGTTTAAATCCACAATCACAGAATTAGCCAAAAAAGAAAAAAAATTAATCAAAAAAGATTTTAAAAAAACTACAGAAACGGCAAAGAAAAACATTATTGGATTTGTAAAGTCATATGTCCTGCCTGAAGAAAAGCCTAAGAAAACTGCAAAGAAAAAAACTTCTAAAAAAAATACAAAGAAGAAAGCCGTAAAGAAAAAAACTTCTAAAAAAAAGAAGTAATCTTTTTTCTTAAAAATGAGAAATATAAAGAGATTATGGGGTGAAAGAAATAAAACTTTCCATAAAGGGGATAATGAATGCTTTGAAAAACTCTAATGGATATAGCCTTATTTGGTGATTATTCTAAAAATTTATTCAATCTTTAAGGCTTTCATTATTTTGTTGAGCTTTTCATTAATTATGTCAAGATCCTGATTGGGAATTTTATTGGAACCAGCTTTATTTTTTTTTGCAAAGCATTCATCGCAATATACAGGCTTGCTTGAAGTTGGTTTGAAAGGGACTTCACATTCAGCACCGCAAGAAGAGCAGATAACTTTAGTCATTTTCAAATCACGCCTATCCCTGCCATAGCGGTTAGAAGATTCCCTGCTGCCATAATCCCTTCTGCCTCTGGAAGAGTGTTCAAAACGCCTCTGGCCATCTCTTTTTGAATAATTATCTCTATAATCCTTATAACTTTTTCTTTCTCGTGAACGTTCAAATCTTGCCATGAATCTGTTAGAAACAACAACTAGTATATAAATGTAACTATTGCATAGTAAACCTATTTTATGGCAGCAAGCCTATTTCGGTACTATTCATAAAAATTTTGCAATCAAAACCTTTATAAACTATTACGTAACTATTAATACAAAAATATGACTGAGAGAGCACTGGTGACTGCTTATACTTTTCGCTTTTTCTATTGATCATATACTGGAATAAAGAAATATGGATACATTTGAAAATTTTAATTTAAGTAGGCAGTTAATGGAATCAATTGATAGATTGGGCTTTAAGGAGCCTACACAAATTCAAAGCGGCACTATCCCTTTAATCTTAAAAAATAAAGATGTCATAGGGGAATCAGCTACTGGCAGTGGGAAGACACTGGCTTTTGCTGCAGGAATAATTGAAAATTGCAATTCTCAAGAAGGGATACAGGCACTTGTTTTAGTCCCAACAAGGGAATTGGCTGAACAAGTAAAAGACGAAATAATCTTGCTTTCTTATAAAAAGCCAATCAAGATTCTGGCAGTTTATGGCGGTGTTTCTATCAGCCAGCAAATTGAAAAGTTGAGAAGGGCAGATGTGGTCATTGCGACTCCTGGCAGATTATTGGACCACTTGCATAGAAGGACTATTGATATCTCTAAAATAAAAATTGTTGTATTGGATGAAGCTGATAGGATGGTTGAGATGGGTTTTATTGAAGATGTTGAGCAGATTATTGAAGCATGCCCAAAGAACAGGCAGACTTTATTATTTTCAGCAACAATGTACGGGCTTACAAAAAAGATTGCACAAAAATACATGCAGAATCCGGCAATAGTGCATGCCACAAAAATGGTTGATCCAACTAAACTAAAGCAAAAATATTATAATATCCCTTCAAAATTAAAAAAAGAATTATTAATCCACTTATTACAAGAAGCAAATTCTGACTTGGTTATGGTATTCTGCAACACTAGGAGGGAAACAGATGTAGTTCTTGATGTTATTCAGGCCAATGGTATTAAGTCTGCTTCAATTCATGGGGGCTTAAACCAGGTAAAAAGATTAAAAACTATTGATTTGTTTCATAAGGGCGAATTTCAAGTTTTAGTTTGCACCGATGTTGCTGCCAGAGGATTGCATATAGAGGGAGTAACCCATATATATAATTTTGACATACCAAAAAATCCCGGGGATTATGTGCATAGGATAGGCAGGACAGCAAGAGCAGGCAAAACTGGTGAGGTTATTAATATTTTAGCTTATAGGGATTATGATAATTTTGCTAGATTGCAAGCTGAATATCGTGAATTCGATATCATAAAAGAAGAAAGGCCGTATATAAAAATGAATATTGTAATTCCAAATGTGAAACATTCTTCAAGAAGATTTAGTAGCCATCAGAATAATTATCGAAGAAATAATAATGGGCGTAGAAGGTTTTCCTCAAACAATACAAGGGGAAGATTTCAAAGGAATTTTAAAAGAAGGCGTTATTGATTTTTATGATTGTTAAAGGCAACTATGATTTTTTTTCAAATAAATTCTGCTTTTGTTATTGTTTGGGGAATTTTCCGTTTTTAAGATAAATTTTGGTTTTGGAAAAGACATAATTTTCTTTCAAGTGTCAAACTTGGGTTCAAACTTAGGTTATCAAAAAAAATAAGTAAAATATTAGGTTAATACATTTTTAATTCTGAAGTTATGTAATCAATCTTTTCTTCTTCATCAGGGCCTATTGCTAAACATGTAACAGTTGGCTTTTTAAAGAATGTTTTTGCAGCATCCTTTATTGCTGCCGTAATCAAGCCATTCAATTCGGCTTTTTGCTTATAGTCAAATAACCCTTTTTTATTTGCAACTTTTAGGACTACTTTTTTCATGCCAGAATCCTTCCATTTTTTTATTAATTCCTTAGGTGATTTAAGAACTGCTTCAACAGAGGCATGCGCACATTGGACTGCTAATTTGCCTTTATCCATTTTTAAGTCTGTCCTGGCCAAAATAACTTGCTTATATTCCATATGTCTTTATAAATAATATGCATATTTAAACTTATCTTTGAAAAATCCTTAAAATTTGGATAAATATTATAAATTTATCGCATATACCCCTATTATGAATAAAAAAATCTTGGAATATCCTTTAGAAAAACGAGTCGCAATTTTGATGGATTTTGATTTAACCTTGACTGAAGAATATCAGCAAATTGTTCTTTTTAAAGATTATTTGGAACAAATTAAAGAAAGATATGATGGTAAAATAATTAATGGTAATCAAGTTAAAATAAAAAATCCTATTGACTATTTTAAAATAAGTGATGCTTGGGGTATCAAATATGATGGGTTGGGATACATAGAGCAGATGATTTTTGATATGAACAATGAGGTTCTTCCTGCATTATCCAATAGGGATCTTAGGGAATATGGGAAACAGATTCCTTTATCAGAAGGAGTGCCGGATTTTATTCAGAACCTTAGGGAAGAATTCAAGGATGAATGCTATATTGGATTTTATATTATAAGTGTGGGATTAAATGAAATGATTAAGGGCTCTGGAATTGCTGATAATTTTGATGGGATTTCTGCTACTAAACTTTTAAGCCTAAAGGCATTGCACAATAAATTTAGTGAGGAAGAAATAAAAAAACAATTAAAAAAATATAATCTTTCAGAAGGTGCTGATCTGCTTGACATTATGCCTATAGACAGCCTTAAATATTTAGTTCAGCCTTTTTCCAAAACTGCAAGCGTCATAGACATAGCTAAAGGGGGATCAAAAAAGCGGGATGATTTTTTAACAAATCTTGAATTTTTATTTAAATATAACAACATGATTTATATGGGTGATGGAACAAGCGATATCAGTAGTTTTGCTTATTTAAAGAAAAAAGGCGCAACTACGATTGGCGTATATGAAAATAATATGAATGGATTCTTAAAAGCATGGCGTTCTCCAAAAATTATGACCCGGTTGGATATTTTGGCGCCTAGAAATTATAAGAAAGAAAATGGGTTGTTTAGGAGAGTTTTGGTTCCAACAATTTCTAAGATGGTTGAACGCCGATGCTGCTTTCCTCCGCAGATTATGGATATGTATAAAAAAAATCGAATTATCAAAGATAAGACTACAAGGCGGCTTATTAATGATATTGAAAATCATGCCAAAAAATGCCCTGAATGTGAATTGACTTATAGCCTGCAATTCCTTTTTCCGGACAATAGTGACATATCCAACGAATGAATATCCTTAAGCACCTTTATATTGTATTTATTAAGAAAATTTTCTAGTTTAGTTGTAAATAGGTGGTGCTTGTCTTTTGTTAGAATCAGGGAATTAGTCAGGATGGCGGCGGCAATCAAAACTGCGTCGCTAGGGTCACGGATTTTTTCTAGAAGTTCCTTGTCTACAGAAGCAACAAAATTCTTTTCAGATTTCGGGTTTCCGGGATGGACAGGAACCTCTAAAATCTTAAAATTAGCTTTTTTAAAAAAACGCCTCAGCCCTTTTTTAATCTCATGGCCAAGCTTATGCTCAATAAATAATATTTCTTCAATGTTGAATGAAGTCAAGGCAGCATTGCTTAATTTATCCAAATCTTCATGCTTGCTTACAGCATCTATCAAGAAACATGTATCCAGAAGAATCTTGCGCTTCGCATGAATATCTATTTTTTCAATATTTTTTAGCAGTTCTTTCATTAATTTAATGATAATGGAGAAAGTTATAAATATTTTGATTATCTTATTATGAGCATGAAAAGAATTTTTTTGGGGGTAAACATACTTTTATTGGCATTTATTGGATTCCTCATATTTTCACCGAATGATTTTCTTACAAGTTATGTAGTTCTGGAAAGGGGCTTGGACCATATTGTAGTTGGTTCTGTATTATATTATAACATTACAGATGTTGAAACAGGCAGGGTGCTTGAAAGGGATGTTATAGAGAATCAGACTATTTACCTAATCAGGCCGAAGGATGAGATTATTGATTTTGAATTAATTAAGGAGATTGATTCCTGGATATTGGAAAAGGATGCTGACAGTGAAGAAGGATACTGTGAATTAAGGGAATATGAAAATAAAAAATATTATTATGATGCAAATGAAAATAATAAAAAAGATGAAGGTGAATTTGAATTATACAGCACATATGTTGATGAAAAAGGCTGTTTTAATGTGAAATTGCCTGATGAAATGTTCATTGCAGTTGGATTGTGATTAACAAAATTTAAATATACCAAACAAATAATTAGTTATATGAAAGAAAGAGTAACGCTTACTATCGAATCAGACATTATTAATAATATTGATCATTCTGTTGATGGCTATAAAATTAAAAATCGGAGCCATGCTGTTGAGCTTCTTCTTTTAAGGACCATGAAAAAAAATACAATTAAAAAAGGAGTTATTCTTGCAGGTGGCAAAGGCACGAGGTTTATGCCGATAACACAAGAGATTCCAAAGCCAATGATACCTTTGCAGGGCAAGCCGATAATCCAGCATACAATTGACTTGTTTAAAAAATTCGGGGTTGAAGAGATTTTTCTTTCTATTGGGTATAAGGCAGATAAATTCAAGGAATATTTTGGCGACGGCTCAAAGTTTGGAGTAAAAATCCATTATCTTGAGGAAAAAGAGCCTTTGGGGACTGCGGGCCCCTTGAAACTGGCAAAGCCTTATTTGAATGAAACATTTATCATGTGCAATGCCGACGAGCTTAAGGACATAGATCTTATTGACATGCACCTTTTCCATAAGGAAAGCAAGGCATTGGCGACGATTGCCTTGACAACTGTTTCGAATCCTTCGCATTACGGGGTTGCTAAAATGCAGGGCAACAGGATTCTTGAATTCATTGAAAAGCCCTTGAATCCCCCGTCTAACTTAATCAATGCCGGGCTTTACATTCTTGAACCAGAGGTTATTGATATGGTGCCTGAAGGATATGCAATGATTGAAAAGCAGATATTTCCTGCAATCGCCCATAATGAAAGGCTGTACGGCTATCATTTTATGGGCCAGTGGTTTGATACCGGGAATATGGAAAGGTATGAGGAAGCTTTAAAGGAATGGAAAGGCTTTAAGACTTAAGATTTTTTTCAATTCTATGATGTATCAGTAAAACAAAAAATAGTATGGCCACAATGCCAAGAATTATTCCTTTGAAAGACTTTTTGATTGGCGAAGTATCAACAACTGCATGCGTAGAAATGGCTTCAGCAGTTGTGCTCTTCTTTTCTTCTGTAGAATTTTTTGGGATTATTTTGCTTTCTTCTTGTTCTTTAATTGTTTCTGAAATTGCATAATAAGTGAATGCACTCGCTTCTGAATGATAATGATAATCATTCCCGCTTGTTTTTTCTAAAGTTGTTGGCTGTTCTTTCCACACCCCATCATAAACAAAAAGCCTTATTTTATTTGGATTAATGTTTTCTAATTTTTCTTTAGGAAGTGTAAATGATATTTTCATGACATCAACATTTTTTGATGATAAGTCCTTTGAATAGATTCCTATATAAGCATAAACTTTTGTTTTAAGCTCTTCAACAGAATCAGGTTTTGCATCTAATATTTTAACATTAACTTTAAATGAAGATTTTTTTTCCTTAAGATTAAATTCTATCCTGTTTATTGGAATTGCAGAAGAAGACACTTCCAACTTTATCGGCTTTTCAGGAACAGCATCCTTTATGATAAAGCCCATACTTTTTAAGGGACCTGATGATCCCCCTCCCCCTCCACCGCCTCCAGATGACGAAGATGCAGGTGGACATGACCCGCAATCAGCACTGCATGAGCTGCAGCTTTCTCCAGTTTCGCAGAGATCATTTCCGCAGCAGTTTAAAATTAAAAAAGAGGAAGCATAATTTCCAGAATAGCCCAGAGAATTTTCAGCATAGATACTAAACTCTTTTTGCCCGCAGCTGCTGATATTCCAAGTATAAGTATAATTATATGCAGAAATCCTGTCCATGCTAATATTTATGGAGTTGTATGTGAAATAAACCTTAGTTAAGTTATAAGAATCCAGGATTATGCCATTTATTGTCTGCACATTATTATAAGAGACATTTTCATTATAAAAGACCGAGTATATTTCTGGCACCAGGCTGGTATCATTAACATAGTAAGATGATGAGGAATGATTCAATCTTTTCATCTTGTCCAAAGCATATATGATAAAATTTATTGTTCCATTTTCAAAATCAAATATTGAATAATTAAATTGTGCAGTGCCGTTAAGGGTTAGGTTTTCATTATTTATTGAAATGTTGACATAATCAAGGAAAAAATCTGAAACATTAGTGTAGATGAATTGGGATGAGCCAAGTGATACAACATCTGTTTTGTTGATATGGTTTATCAATGGCGCTTCATTATCTATCTTAATAGTATAGTTCATTGCTCCAAGGATATTATTATTGGATATATCTTTTGCAAGGCAGTTCCAATAGAATTCTCCTTGGTTCAAGTTTAATACAGAAAATGATGTTTGGTTAATTGTGCCGGAAACATTTAAGGTTTGATTTATTGTCCAAACTCCAGAGGTGCTGGTGTAGAGGGAAATATTGCTTAATGTTTCGGATGAAACTATAGTGCAGTTTAAATATGCAGCAGTATCAAAAAAAGTTCCATTAGGTGTTGTTAAATTAACATACGATTCAGAAATTATAGTTATATCTAATTTGGATGAAGTGTTATGCATGTATTCATTCTCTGCCACTGCAAAAAACTTCCATGTTGTATTTTGATTGCCTGTTGCCCTAACTCTCCAAGTTACATTGCATGACCGGCCGTCAGTGAGCCAGCTTATGCATGAATTGTTGGTTGGATTTGGGTCCAATGTATAGAAAGGAGTTGCACCAGCATCATTTGGGATTATGCCTTTTGCATTCGTTGCTTCATAAGCATCGATTAATGGAAAAATTAATTTTGAATCGGAATCATAAAGATTTTTAGAATTATGCTTCAATACATGCTCTATTTCTTTAGGGCTTAAAGTCCTGCCCAGTTTCAATTTTCCATATTGCGCAACAATGGCTGCCAATCCTGCAGCATGCGGCGCTGATGAAGATGTTCCATCAAAAGTTGCATGGCTGCCATCGTAATCTGTTGCAGTAATGCTTCTGCCTGGTGCAACTAAATCCAATAGGTATCCCCTATTATAATAGAAATTTCCATTGTCGTCTATTGCCCCGACAGAAGTTGCATTCCCCGCGCATGCAGGCGAAGAGATGCCGTCAGTATAATTATCATTCCCAGATGAAACAGTTACAATTATTCCTGCGCCAACTGCCGAGTTTATATGTGCTGCTTCTGTTATATGGTTGCACGGCTCGTTGTATTTGCTGCCTTCCTTTCCCAAGCTCATGCTTATTACAGTAATATTAAACCTTGATTTGTTGCTTATGCACCAATCTATACCTGCAATAACATCTGAATTGGAACCTTCGCCGTTGCTGTCAAGAACTTTTATTGCAACAATATTTGCACCAGGCGCCACTCCCCGATAAATTTTATCTTGCGAAGATGCTATGCCTGCCACATGTGAGCCGTGGCCATGATCATCATAAGGATTCTTATTACCATTGACAAAATCATATCCTCCAATAACCTTGGCACATGATCCATCATTAATATCTTCTGTAAGGGCACATGAACCAAAGTCAGCATGGCTATAGTTTATTCCTGTGTCAAGGATGCAGATAGTTTCGCCCAGACCTGTAAGATTTTGGTTTGATAGCTGTACAGGCCAAACCTCATCTGCCCTGATTTTTGGCACTGAGCTTTGCAAGGTTGCTTTAACTTCACTATCAAAATCTATTTTTTCAACATAGGGGTTTTTCTTAAGCTTTTTAAGTGCACTTTTTGTAATGTTTCCTGCCAAAGCATTTAATTCTGAATATCTATACTTCAATTTAAATTCAGGAGAAAAGAAAAAACTCTTTTGTTTCAGGTCTGATAGAATTTGATTTTGATTATCACTGATGGTAGTTCCTGTTTTAAGGTAAATAATAACAGGTATCTCTTTCTCCTTGGCAATCTTTTCTTCAACTTCTTTTGCAGCCTTGCTTTCTACCTTTTTCGGATCAAGATATAATGTAGTATTCAGGCATGTGCCTTGAATGCATTTCAATTGCATAGTAACATTAAAAAAACTATTTTTATCAACTTCAAGATTTTCTGTAGGCTCAATCCAGTCAATGATTAGATGCCCTAATTTAACAATTGAGATTTCATACTGGCCGCCTGTAGAATTGTATAATTCAGATGCCTTAATAAAATAATTTCCAGAAGAAGCAGCTGTCCAGATTATTTTAGAGTTCCTAAGCCCGCCCGAAGTAATATTATCATTATAATCAAGCTGTGTCAAGCCATCAGTATCATATAAAGTTAAGGTCGTGTCAGTTATATCCGCATCAGTTATTAAATGGGTTTCAATAATATATACTGAGTTGGCGATAGCTGTAAAATTCAAATAATCATCATCCCCTGAATCATGAAAATTATGCAGCTGCCTG
>JAYEMU010000035.1:0-4055 GCA_034718475.1 Nanobdellota archaeon | reverse complement strand
AATATTTTCAGAATCAGAAGATTTATATATCTCAACAGGCTCCTGTGGATTAACATAATCTAATGGGGGTCTTAAAATGGCAAAAATGGAAACTATAACATTATCCATACCTGATAATTTGAAAAAGGAGATGGATGCATTGCCGCACATAAAGTGGTCGCAAAAATTAAGGGAATTTGTTACCCGCAGGGTTCGGCAATTAAAGAAATTTGAAGAGATGATTGAAAGGGGTGAATTATAAATGGCAAGCGTAACATTTGCGATTCCTAAAGATGTCAAATTAGGGATCAAGGAATTGTCTTGGGTAAATTGGTCTGAAGCAGCAAGGGAAGAATTGGTATCAGATATAAAAAGGTCCAAGGCATTGCAGAAGCTTGATGAATTATTCAAGGATAGCAAAATTACAGATGAAGATTGCTTAATGCTTGGCAGGCAGCTTAAGAAGGACATGCGGAAAAGATTGAAAAAAGAAGGAAAATTATAGGTGGAATTTGTTGTAGATACCAACATTGTATTTTCCTTATTCAAAGGCGATTCATTTACAAGAGGATTAATTGAAGAATATAATTTAAAATTATTCAGCCCTGCATCATTAATTAAAGAATTAAATAAATATCGCAAATTGATTTGTTTTAAAAGTAAAATTTCCGAGAAATCCTTTGAAGATGCTAAGCAGTCTGTATTGTTGATTATAAAAATACTGCCTGAATCAAAAGATTCCTTATCAAAAGCGAAACCATTAATATCCCATAAATCTGACGTTCCTTTTTTGGCATTGTCTTTGGATCTTGATATGATGCCAATTTGGTCCAATGACCCGCACTTAAAAAAACAATCTTTAGTTAATGTATACACAACATCAGAATTGCATGATAAATTGCTGAAAGAAAAACTAGTAATGCCTAATGATTGATTCTCATCCAAAAATCTTATTTCCCTGCCTTTTTCCATCAATTCATAGGCATCTTTGACATTAATCAGCCTGTAATCAGAGACATTCTCGGAATCAAAAGTTTTAAATACTTTCACAGATTTATGTTTTTTAACATAATTGGAGGTATTTAATATGGTAAGCATAACATTATCAGTACCAGTTGAAGTAAAACACAGAATGGAATCTTTTCCAGAAATGAATTGGTCAGGATTTGTAAGAGAAAAAATAGTTGAAAAAACTGAAGATCTTTCTTGGAAAGAAGAAACATTGAAAAAGCTAAAACAGGATAAAGGATTTGAAGAGTGGTGTGTTGAAATGGGAGAAAAAGTAAATAAAGGCATAGCTAAAAAGTTGAAAAAAGAGGGATTAATATAAATGAAATTAGTAGTGGATGCTAATGTGTTATTTGCACTTTCAAAACCTTCTTCTGCAGCAAACATAATTTTATCAAGACACAAGCTGAAATTAGTTTCTCCAGATTTTGCTTTGCTTGAATTATATAAATATAAGGAAATATTAGTTAAAAAATCAGGTGCCGGTAGCTTTGGTAAAATAATTAAATCATTAAGAAGCAAGGTTGTTTTTGTAGATAAGGGAGAATACAAAAATCTGCTTAAAAAAGCAGATTCATTATTGCCTGATCCAAAAGATGCAGCATATCTTGCACTTGCATTAAGGTTATTTTTACCTATTTGGTCAAATGACTTGCATCTTAAGCAGCAGTTGGAAGTTTCTGTGTTCACAACATTGGAATTAATTAAATTATTGGGATAAGCCAAGCCCTCTGAATAATCAAAGACATTCTCATAATCAAAAGTTTTAAATAAGTTTACTGATTCCCATGTATATAATGAATTTAATGGAGGTAATAAAATGGCAACAATAACAGTATCATTACCAAAGAATTTTGAAAAAACAAAAAAGCAGTTTCCTGAAGTTGATTGGAATGCGGTAATGAAAAAAGGAATACTTGATAGATTGGAAGAGCTTAAGAAATTTGAGAGATTAAAGAGGGAAGGTGTTATATAGATGGGCTCAGCAACATTAACTATATTGGAAGAGACAAAAAATGAATTAAGCAGATTTGCATGGGTGAATTGGTCAGAGGTGTCAAGAGAGGCGACCCGCAAAAAGGAGATATTTGAGAAGTTTATTAAAGGTATAGAATTATCTAAAGAAGAAGAGGAATTTTGTGAAGAAACTAATTGGGACCCATTAGATGAAATGGAAGTCAAGGAAGAATTTATTGAGAAGTTGAAAAAGATAGAAGCTGGACCACACCACAAAATGACACTTGAAAAGCTGGATAAGCTGTTAGGGCTAAAATGAGTTTCAGCTTTGAATTTTCCCCTATTCTCAAAAAGCGGCTTGACAAGCTTGCAAGGAAGGATAAGCCACTTGCTGTTGCTGTTAACAGGAAGATACAGCGGCTTATCAATGCTGACAAGGGATTTATTGAGAATCTCAAGAATCTCAGGCATGACAAGTCCCATCTTAAGAGAGTGCGGATTAAGTCTTTTGTTCTGACTTTCAGGCTTAATGGCGATACTATTTTCTTTGAGGACTTTGTTCATCATGACAATGCCTACTAGATCATCATTAATTTTGGCATAAGCCAAGACCTCTGAATAATCAAAGACATTCTCGGAATCAAAAGTTTTAAATATATTAACGCATTTGCGTATATTATTAAAATCGGAGGTATTTAAAATGAAAAGAATAACATTATCGTTTCCAAAAGAGCTTAAGGATAGGATGGATGCAATGCCGGAAGTTGACTGGCCTGAGGTAATTAAAGCCGGGCTGAAGAAAAAGCTTGACGTATTATTGAAGTTAAGGGCAAGAGGTGAATTATAAATGGTAAGTATATCTATTCCAGTAGAGGATTCATTTAAGGAAGGATTAGATTTTTTTCCCTGGGTTAATTGGTCTGAAGTTGGCAGAGAGGAATCTCGCAAAAAGGAGATATTTGACAAGTATGTCAAGACTGGCAAAGTTTCTGATGAAGACTGGAAGTTTTGTGAAAAGATTGACTGGCATCCTGTAGATGAGCTTCCATTAAGGGAAGAATTTATCAAGGAATTGGAAGAGGCGAGGAAAGAAAAGCCGATTGGCAAGCCCATGACCTTGGAAGAGCTTGATAAGCTTTTAGGATTAAAATGAGTTTTAATTTCATTATTGTACCCAAGCTCCAAAAAGTTTTTAGAAAGATTGCTAAGAAGGATAATGTTCTTGCTTTGGCTATTGATAAGAAGATTAAGCAAATCATTGCTTACAATTATGTTTCTATTGACAATTTCAAGAATCTGCGGGGAAATATGGGTCATCTTAAGGGGGTTCATATTGGCAGTTTTGTCCTTCTTTTTAAAGTCAAAGGCGATACTATTATTTTTGAGAGCTTCACGCATCATGACAAAGCCTACAGAAGATGAATTTTTATTTAATATCTGATTGGATTTTTCTTCAACCTTGGCATAAACTTTATGCTCTGGGCTGACTTTTAAATTTCCTTTTTCTGTTTTTATGTTGTACATCTCGCCCTTGTACCTGAAATCCTGTATTGCTTCAGGTTGATTGAATTCTGTTTTTTCAGAGGTTTTTTTCTTGCAATAATTTCTTTTTCTGGCTTTTTTTGAAATAGAAAATTATTTAAACAAGTGTATACAATTATAAACATATGTTCAAGGAATTAAACATAATGAAAATCTTTTTGGAAGAACCGACTAGGGAGTTTAATGTTAGAGAAGTGGCTAGAATATTAAAGATTTCTCCTGCTACAGCAAGCAAAAAATTAAAAAATTTAATGGAAAAAGAGTTATTGAAAGAGAGAAAAGAAAGATTATATAATCTTTACAAAGCAGATATTGAAAATGAATATTATAAAGATGTTAAAATATTTTATAATGTGAGAAAAATTAAGAATTATGGTCTTGTTAATTCGTTGAATAAATTTTATCTTATGCCAAATATAATCTTGTTTGGTTCATGTGCTTGGGGTATGGATACTAAGGATAGTGATATGGATTTATTAATAATCTCAGAAAAGAAAAAAGAATTCCCTTATTTAAAAAAATTTGAAAAGAGATTAAATAGAAGATTACATTTATTTATAGTTCAGAAT
>JAYEMU010000034.1:0-4058 GCA_034718475.1 Nanobdellota archaeon | reverse complement strand
CTGGAGCATTTCCGTAATTGGAAACTAAAGACATAATCTCTAATTGATTATCCTTAACATCCAAATAAACTGAGTCTATAGACAATGAAGGATTCTTTGCAATAAATTCAACCTCATCTTCAGGTTCTTCTGGCTCTTCTGGATCCTCTGGCTCATCAGGTTCCTCTGGCTCATCAGGTTCCTCAGGCTCATCAGGTTCCTCAGGCTCATCAGGTTCCTCAGGCTCATCAGGTTCCTCAGGCTCATTAGGTTCCTCTGGCTCATCAGGTTCCTCTGGCTCTTCAGGTTCCTCTGGCTCTTCAGGCTCTTCTTCAGGAAATTTTATCGGGAAAAATATTGGATCCGTAATCGGGAAAAAATATATATTCCATTCATTATCATCAGAGGCACAGGTACATCCTGGGTCTTCTGGATAATCAATTAAACCATCCCCATCATTATCTTTTCCATCAGAGCATTCTGCAAATTTTATTAAACCAAAAATTTCAGGAACCGGCCAAAACTCTGCAAACCAAGAATCTTCTTCTATAACTGCTGAAGCCTTGCCTATCAAAACCTCTGGAACATAAACACTAGACGGCCTGAAAACTTTGCAGGTATAAGTATTTCCATTTTCTGTTGCTGAACTTGGCAAAGCCAATGATTGAACATTGCCTCTGGATAACAAATAATTATTCCCCTCATACCAATAAAAATCAAAAAATCCATTAGAGCCATCCACAGAACAGACAATGCTATCATCAGCAGTAGGATTCTCTGGACTTAAACTTACAATTGGATTAGCCCCGGCTATAGAAACAAGCATTAATAAAAATCCAAATAATGTTAATATTTTTTTTATCATTTTTTCTCCTAAAATGTTCCGCCTAATTTTAACATTGGCTTAATATAAATGGTTGAGCCTAATGCCCCATCATGCTTTCCGCCTTCAACTTCTGCCTCAACTTGAAAATGCTTATAACGGACTTTAACAGCACCCTTGCCATATGAAGTTGTATTATCCCTTCTTTCACCATCAACTTGTAAAACGTCATGGTTTAATCCGCCTTCTGCAACTAAATCTATAGGTCCACCTAAATGGCCTTCTAATCTTATTTTGCCTCCAAAGCGACCCAAGGGCGATTTTAATTTTAATCCATCTTTTTGATTTAAAAATTGTTTTCCACCACCAAAATAAGCATCAGCCTCAGCAGAGAAATATCTGGAATCAAACCTAAACCTGCCTAAAACTCCTGCAGCTATTTCTCCAATATCTATTTCAGTTCCGGCATACTTATCAGCCCCCCATAATGCATCTAAAAATAATCCGCCAAGGTATCGCAAAGCGATTTTATCACTGCCCTTTCTAGTCCCATAAAGCAATTTTAGCTTATTTTTAAAAAGTAAAAGGTCGCCATCAGCTTTTGAATATTCTGTCTTTAACAACTCCAAGTCATTTTCAAGAATTCCAATATTATCACGCCAATTAGCCCTCAACTTTACATCACTGCCTAAAACCCAGCCCCTTGAAAAACTCTCGCTTCCAAGCCTCTCATTAAAAAAACCTGCCTTTGCTAAAAGCCTATTTCTTTCCTTGTATGGTCTTGCATTATCCTTAAGATGTTTTTCTAATCCATTTAATCTCTTTTCATGGTCATTTAATCTCTTTTGACCGACAATTGGATGATAATGCTTTTCGCTATTATTTATTTCGATACTTTCATTTTTTACAGAGGTATATTCATTCTTTATAGAAGTATATCTCCTTTTATCAACATTAATAGTAATTTTAATTGGCTTCCTTTTTCTAACTTTCCTTTTTCTTTTTCTGCGCCTGATTCTTTTTTTACGCTTTTTAGGCTTGGGATCGCAGATATCAGGATGCGCTTCAAAACATTGCACTACTGTTGGTTTTGCATCATTTGCATATGCATCATTTGTCCCTATAAGGCTTCCGGATGGAATTACTAAAGCAGAAAATCCTGCTACAATTATTCTTTTTGTTTTTTCCAGCATTTTATTCTCCAAAATTTATTACTATATAGGGGCAAGAAGTTATATATAAATCTTTTGTTTTTTGTTACTGGCAGGTAAAAACACTATTTGGGGACTTTGAAATGTATAAATTGGCTAATTTTCAATAGGCATAGTTAACTTGCCGAAATCCCAAAAAAAATCATCTATTTTTTTTAATTAATTTCTTAAAATCAATCCCTATTTCTTTTTTTGGTGATAAAATGGAACTTTATGAAAAAAAAATTGAAGACCTAAACAAACAACCTGTGATAGAAACAAAAGTCTGGAAATCCAAAGATGACATGTGGGTAATACATGAAACTAGAATCTTGGATTTCAAGCCAAAAAGCTTTTTTGAAAAGGTTATTGGAAAGGTAAAAGAAGAAGTTGTAGAATAAATCTACAACTTTTTTCTTCAAAAAAAATATTTTGCAAAAGTGAAAAACATCACATCGGGGATAAGGAAAGTTAATTTCTCCCGCGAATGAAATGAGCTGGCTGAGAAATTAATTTGGGAGAGGCTCTGCAAGAGCCGAACTCTTTATCCCCTGTTATGTCTCCCGAACAAAATCTTTGATTTTGTGAGAGTGCAACGTGGCAAGAAAAATCTTTGATTTTTCGCAGAGTTAAATTTTCACCAATTTTATTTCTTTAAGATAATTTTTTCATAAAGTCTTTTTAGAAGTTTGGCATCGTCTAAAGCATTATGTTCTCTAATGTCTGAGATATCGGTGCCATATTGATTTGCAACTTTCGTTGGGGGAATTCCAGGTTCAATTCCTCTTTCAAAGAGCATACTTGAAAAATCAACAGGTGCCCAGTGAAATGGAACTCTTTCAGAAATTTGTGGAGGATTATTTGCATCAAATAACTTACAAACCCCCATCCAATCAAATTGGTTAACATAAGCAATTAAATAGGGTTTGGAATTTCCCACAAATTTTTTAATTTTTTGTGCCGCTTCTTCTAACGAAACTTTTTCTCCACCCAAATAAGGCACAACATTCTTTTGAACCCAAGGGTCAATTTCACCATCAAATTCTAATTCCAAATATAATTCTTCACCTGTTGGTTTTACCAAACCAATTGAAAGTAAATCAATTCCATCTGGTTTCAATTGGGCGAATTCCCCATCCATGAAAATAATATTTTGCAAATCCATAATTTATGAAAAAATTACTAGTTTATATTTGTTTCTAACTTTGGAGGTGAAAATTTAATTATACATAACATATATTATAGCATGATTTTTGTCTTTTAGATTATACCTCCCAATATAAAAAAAAATTTCAAAACAAACCTTTTTATATCAAAACATATTCTAAATTTTCATGCGTTCTTATCTAGGAAAAGGAAAGAGGGGTATTGTTTACAAAGTAACACACAAAGGCAAACCAGTGGTGCTTAAAATTGAAAATCCACAATCCCAAGCCTGCCAAAGAATTAAAAATGAAGCATACTGGCTTAAAAGATTAAACAAATATGGAATTGGCCCCAAATTTATTAAATTTAAGAATAATGAATTAACAAGGGAATTTGTCAAGGGCAAAGAAATATTGAACTGGATTAATGATAATAAAAAAAATAAGATTAAAAAAATCCTTAAACAAATATTTGAGCAATGCCGCCAAATGGATAAACTTAAAGTGAACAAACTTGAGATGCATAAGCCAGTAAAGCATATAATTATTGATAAGAAAGCAATAATGATTGATTTTGAAAGATGTTATAAAACTGATAAACCAAAAAATATAACACAGTTTGTTCAATTTTTAAAATCTGCCAAGGTTAAACCCCTTTTAGATGAGAAGGACATTACATTTGATGAAAAAGAAGCAACCAAAGCAGCAAAAGAATACAAATCCCAGCAAAATAAAAAAAACTTTATGCAAATACTTGCAAGTCTTAATTTATGAATCATTTTTGGCGCATTCAGTACATGACATACTCCACACACTAAAGTGTGTAGTTTCTCGGACTTAGCTTGGACAAATATTATTTATCCTCACTACCGATGGCATAGCCACTATGCAACTACTCCTTGACAAAAAGCCTTGGAGATA
>JAYEMU010000033.1:0-4108 GCA_034718475.1 Nanobdellota archaeon | reverse complement strand
GTCCAAAGCATCAATCTTGGACAAGCTTTCCAAGTGAGAGGCAATGCTGACTAATTTGGGCAGATAATGATTTATTGCATATGCCTTCTGCTCATCCGCAGGGAAAGAGTCGTAATTTGAAAAATGGGTGACTAAATCACCTAAGTTGGACTTAACCTGGGACATGACGGCTTCTTGGGAATAAGTGAATTCAGTTATCATTTGCAGAAGTGCCTCTGGACTTTTTGTTTTGTTTTAGAGTAAATTATATCCCTTCCAAGCAATTTAAGTTTAAAAACAGAATCTTCAATCTGGTTTAACATAACATTATCAACTTTGAAACCGTTTGCTGGATAAATTGGGTTAACTCTAAGGGGAATGTTCAATTGATTGGCATAATCAGAAACTTTATTTATTTCATTTAAATTTTTCTCATAAATAGGCATATTGATAAAAATTGTATGGCCATCCTGCAAATATTTTGGAATGTTCTCTTTAACCTTTTCCAATTGTTTTTTAGTCCCTTTTGTTATTTTATGATATAAATGATAATCTGTTGTCCACAAGCTAACCTGCATTTGCACACCCTTAGAAATTTTGCGATAAATAATCCCATTAGTGCTAATAACTACCTCAACTGGGACGTCTAATAATTTTTTACTTAAATCTGCGATTAGAGGATAAAGCATTGGTTCACCCCCACTTAAATAGACATCGTCCCCTGGCTGGACATTAAATAAAATCTCTTCAAGAGATATATCTTTTAAATTTTTCATGAAATTCTTATTAAAACAAGCTTCACACTTTAAATTGCATTTTCCAGTTAAAACAAATTTTTTTACATTCATATTTTAAATTATTTTTCATTTTAGGGGCAATGGCTTTCCTCTACCATATAACCCTCCAAGATTAAGCATCATTCTAAATAGATTTGTTGCTTTTAGCTGACTTAAAGAAGGATTATAGTCCATCATTAAATGTTTTGCTTTTGATTCTAATTTAAAATATTTTTCAGATAGGAGTGGAACATCTTTTTGAATTTCCTGTTGAAGCTTTTTTATTTTTAAGTTTAATTTATAATGACTTTCTACATGACAGACATCTGAAGAAAGATCTACTGAACTTGAATGTCCTGAATAGGTTGAAGAGCTTCCGCCACCTACAGAATCAACATTTCCAAAACCACCTGTTAAATCCAGAGAAATATCTTCTTTAGAATATGCACTTAAAGCACTATTTGCAATGTTTAAAACTTCAGGCCTATTTAACCCCAATTCTACTAGCCTTTCATAATTAAGCTCATTTGTAGGAAATCTAAAAATATTCATAATTAAGCTGTTAATGTAAGAATCCTCAATAAACCTGCCAAATGATGATTCACAAGGGATTTTTTTCTTATCGCTATATGCATTCCTAACATAATCTGAAAATGAATTCCTCGCATTTGCTAAAATATCCAAATCATCTTCCGAGGGATCAAGCAAGGAGCCCTTTAATTCTCTTTTCATTATAACTCCTACCTTTTCTCCAAAAACATCAATGACCCCCGGTTCATATCCTTGTCCAGATATATCATGTTCATGCTCTATTATTTTTTCTTTAGTTAAAAAACATAAAGGCGAA
Organism: Nanobdellota archaeon; assembly: GCA_034718475.1. Taxonomy (GTDB): domain Archaea; phylum Nanobdellota; class Nanobdellia; order SCGC-AAA011-G17; family GW2011-AR17; genus JAYEMU01. Next base: position 2,506 of record JAYEMU010000033.1, on the reverse strand, counting down.
CCATCAAGCAAATATTCAAGATTCTCAACAAATTCATCTTTGTCTTTTTGATAATTTAATTTTTGTTTCATTCTTTATCTCCAAGATTATTAACTATTTTTTCTAGCTCCATGCTGTCTCCAATATGAAGCTTAATTTTGTTCCAATTTTCAGAACGATTTCTATTTTCAGGGGAGTATTTTTCTAAAAAACTATTTAAAATTTCATCTCCGTACATTTCATAAACTCTTTTTAAATTTTCTAAATCCCTAAATGAATAACCCTCCAAGTTTGAACTACTAAGGGGCATATCAAATCTATTTAAATAATTTCGCCTTTCCATTTCATTGGGAAGCTCACAAAATATTTTATGCGGAAAACGTGTGAGTATTGTTTCATTTAATAAATGGGGAGTATTTGTTGTCATGAAAAAATAAACCCCATTAATTTGTCTTGAAAGAACAGAACTGAGGTATGCTGTTTCATCGTCCCTGTGGCTTTTAATTCCCCTTGAAGAAACCATCCCTTCCCCCTCATCAACTAAAATTATACAAGGGCTTGCAATCTTTGCTAAATTAATCAGCCTCTTAATTTTTTTTGTCCCTTCACCAACTATGCCGATTTGTAATTCGGAACCTTTCACTTCAATATAATTCATTTCGTATATATTTGCCAAAACTTCAGGCAATAATGTTTTGCCTGTTCCATTAGGGCCATAATATAAAAAATTAGCAGAACTATTTTTCCCAATCACTTTTTCAAAAAAATCTAAATATATTTCCCTTCCAATTAAATCTTCCTTGCCAAAAAGAGGTTCTTTAAAATATTCAAAGCCTTTTTTAGCTGAAGTGGGAAATGTTTGAATTTTTTTTAAAATAGTTTCCTCATTTAATTTGCCTTTTCTATCAAGAACATCAATTGAAATGTGTTTTAATAAACCCCTTAAATCTGCAGGGGTGTACCCTCTTGTTTTTGTAGCAATAGTATGGATGTAAGGTTTGATTTTTTTATTGTATTCAAGATTTTCAAGTAAAATAGAAGTTATTTTCCTTCTTGAATCCAAATTAGGAAGAGGAATTTCAACTAATTCTTCTAATCTTCCAGACCTCATTAATCTTTGATCCACCCCTTCCAAATAATTTGTTAATCCAAAATAATACAGGTTATCATTAACAACTGGATTTTGATCAGTACCATCAATTTCCTTAAGTAAATTGCTAATTTTAGCAACATCCGCCACAAGTGATTCCTTAGTCCCAAAACTATCAATTTCATCTAAAACAACATAAACTTTCTTACCTTGCCCTGCCAGGCTTTTAGCCTCGGCAAATTTTGCTTTAGTCACATTAGAAGAATCCTCTTTGCTAACTTCAATAAGCAAAGCATCGTCTTCTTTTGCAAGGTATTTAACCAAAGCTGTTTTACCTGTTCCTTGAAATCCATGAATAACTGCCCCTTTCCCTGAAAGGTGCTTTAGTTTTTTTCTTATTGAAGCATCCATCTCTCTCCTGAAAATAGAATCTTGAATTAAATCAGGTATATGCAAATCATGAGGCAAATAGGGTTCAAAAGCAAAACTGCTGGAATTGGCAGAAACTTCCGGCCTTTGTTTATCTATACTATATCTAATTTTGTCGTTTTCCATAAATTAGAGAAAAAACATATACTTTATAAGCTTTTCGGTGTGTCTTACCTTTTAAGTAGTAACTGCCATCAAATGCATTCAATAATTTCAAAGAATGGAATAATCTAAGGTACTTGTTAAGCTAAAGTAGTTTCTGTAGTGTATAGAATGTATTTTTTCCTTGTTTTTGCCATGTTGATATCAGGCTCATCATTATTTCGTAGTTCTTCATCCCTACTTCGCTTTTCAAACATCCAATAATTTTTCTCATTAAGACAATTATATGAAATCAAGTAATTTTTCTTCTTTTAATTTATTTATGAATGTTGGAAGAAAACTCCTGCAGACTTTAGTCTGTAGATGAATTCCAACTCCATTCTTATATAAAAAAACCATTAAGATTTAGCTTAATGATATAAGATTTTCAATGAGGCATTTTTTGTCGTGTGGCCTATTTATATTTTTCTGCTATTTTCAGAAAATTAAAGGTTTTTGTTGTAAATTTTTTCTTATCTTCTTCAATTTTACTCTAGTTTTTCTGCAAATGCTGTAAGATTTTCGAAGTTGAATTTTAATATATATTTTCTGGAACCATTCGCCACTGGACATAGGTGCGAGTAGCATTTATATATGCTCCTTCCCAAATTTATAAATAACAAAAATCAACCATTTAAATGGTTGGATAAAACAAGATGAAAAAAACAATATCAAAGTTTACTCGGATGCTTGAATTCAAAGCAGTTCAAGTAGGAATAAGGTTTGCAAGAGTAAGCGAGGCAAATATCTTGAAAAAGTATCTCCAAGGCTTTTTGTCAAGGAGTAGTTGCATAGTGGCTATGCCATCGGTAGTGAGGATAAATAATATTTGTCCAAGCTAAGTCCGAGAAACTACACACTTTAGTG
>JAYEMU010000032.1:0-4109 GCA_034718475.1 Nanobdellota archaeon | reverse complement strand
TTCCAAATTTCAAGTTTTAGAAAATACAGATCTAAAACTTGAAATTTGGAAACTGCCTGTTTTAATATTTCATCATTATACACTACCCTTATACTTAAATCATAATCTTTAGGCAAAGCACCTGCATCTATTGAAAAAGAAAAAGTTTCTGTCCTTTGCTGCAAAGGGAATAATCTCAATTCCTTTTCTTCATTGAACAACTCAGAGCTTATTAATAATTTAACATTCTGCAGTTTAGCATTTAAATTATTTTCCAGTTCAACTGAAAACTGGTATAAACTTTTTGGCTTGACCTTATTTGGAGCTGAAACTTTAAGGACAACAAGATCTTCAGGAGGGACTACCCTTAATATAAAGTTATGTTTCTTTTTAAATTTGTTATCGGGTGTCTCAAACATAATATAGGTGCCATAATTTTCATCCGATTTAATATCTTTTTTTAGTTTTACTTTGATATTAATTTTTATAGTTTCCTGTGATTGGAGTTCTAACCTGTTATTATCGATTAATATATATTCAAATATGCTTGATGGAAGATTTGCCATAGGATCAGAATGAACATTGAATATTTCAGTTCTGTATCCTAAATTCTTAACAGAAACTTCAAAATTGGCTTCTGCACCAGTTGGCACATAATCCTGTCCGGAATGTTCTATCTCTAATTCTACAGCAGTTGCTAAACTTATGGATAAGATAAATATTACTAGGAATAATAGGCTTTTTCTATTCATTACCTAATAAAAAAGTGTTTACTAATATTTAATATTTTCGCTAAGATGGGGCAAGACATCTGAATTAATTATTCTATCAGCCTAAAATGCTTGTGTATCAATTCTGCTAAATCCAAGGCAATTCTACTTCTTTCTTCAGAAACATACTTGCTTAATTCACTTTTAATCCCTTCTTTGTTATCCAGTTCTTCAAAATCTAAAACCCTAAACCAAGTATTGCATTTGTGAGTATGGAATTTGGACGGCGGATTAGTGAATCCTAAGTATAATACATCATCATCCACAATCAATCCTGCAGAAGCATAAGCATCATCGCACACCAGCTTTTTTGCACAGCTTTCGCATTCAGAATCCCATCTTTTTTTAACCTGAAGCCCCATGAATTCATCCATGTTTTTTAAAAGCCCTATTTCCAGCGGCAAGGTATTAGAATATGATTCATTGATATCCTTGAATGTATAATGGCATCTTGTAACATTATGGTATGTGACAAAATTCCCGATATCAGCCCCTGCTTTTTGCGCTTGTTGGATAATTAAAGGCATTACCCCGCCTGAAAATTTTCTGTTCATATTAAGCGAATTGATATTGCTCATTTCATTTAATATTGAAGCATAAAGTTTAATTAGCTTTTCCATATCCATCGGAATATAATAATAGTTTATATATCTTTTTATAGCTTAATTTATCCCCAAAATTCTTTCAGAGGTTTTTTCACATAATTTCTATTGCAAGATTAACCCAATTTTTTTTCAGCCTGGGATTTAACAATCTCAAACAATTCATCAAGAACTTTTTTAGGCACAGCAACTTTCATTTGATGCAGCTTTTCTAAAAAATTTCCAAGCTCAAATGCAGCATCCTCAATGCCAAGCCTAATTTGCAGTTTCGCCTCTTTAATTAAAATATTCCAGTTAATTTCTTTAGCTTCTATAATATTTTTAGCATCAATAATATCTTTTTTCCTGTCAGTGGCGCATTTCATCAAATCAACACTCTAAAAACTACAAAAATATCCTAAACACTCCATCCCCTCTAAAACACAAAAACTTCCCAAAGCGCCTAACCCTTCATTTCAGGCAAGAGGAATTTATGCATATAATTTAAATAGTTTTTATTATTTCCAGCAGTCATGGGATATATTGAAAGGTTCTTAAAAGAGAAGAAGGCGCATAAGCTTTCCACATTGGAAAAAATTGCCCTGACAGGAGAGATAATCTGGCAATTTAAAGAGGAGATATTCAATGTTAACTACAGGGCAAAACTTAAAGAAGACTTCTTTCCTGAACAGCGCCTTGTAGGCTGGTTCGATACTGCCAGCCAAAGTTACATATACAAATTCTTTAAGCAATATTTTAACTCACAGATGTTCAACAGCGAGAATCTGCCTTCGAAAAAAGGCGCCTTGCTTGTCGCTAATCACTCTACCATATTTCTTGCAGATGTTGCCCCCATTTACATTGGAGCATATGAGAAAAAAAGAAGATGCTTGTACGGCTTGGCATTTAAAATGATTGCCAAGAGTGATATCCTGAAAACAATAGGCGGGGTCAATGGCACAAGGGATTTAGGAATGAAATTGCTAAAGGAAGACAAGCTTACGCTTGTATGCCCTGGTGGGATATTGGATGCGTGCAAACCATTTTATGACAGCTATCTTGTAAAGCCTGTAGGCGGATTTTCCCCTGAACACTGTGGTTATGTAAAGATTGCATTTGCCACAAACAAGCCGATAATCCCTGTGGCAGTGATAGGTGCGGAAGAAACAGCAATAATCCTTGGCGATGCAAAGGGCTTTGTCAAGAAATGCATGGGCTTGCTGGACATGGCATTCAGCTTGAGGAAAGGACCATGGTTTAATTCCCTTTATGAGCTTGTTGATTTTGCCAAAGTTGTCCCTTTTTTACTCAATTATCTCCCGCTGAAAGGCAATATTGAGGCATATGTTGGCACCGAGATTAATGTCAGGGAGTTTATAGGTGATAATCCCCAGCAAGAAGATTTCGCTTTTGTTAACCAGCTTGTAATGTCCAGACTGCAAGGCATGATAGATAAGGGGCTTAAAAAAAGAAAGCATCTGGCAAGGGTTAATAAAACGATAAAAAACCTGAAATTCATAATATCTGGTAAAAAGTGACGTCCCTCTGCTTTTAAGCGAAGAAGGTTATTACTTAAAGATTTGCTTAGACGGCTTGAAGATTGGAAGCCCAAGCTTACTATTTTAACCCCTATTTCTGAAGATGAAATTAAGAGGTATGGATGGAAGCATTTTGAAGAAATGATAAAAGGAAAAATATTAGATATGCCTATGATGGCCAAGTTCTAAAACTTTAATTATTTTAACAAGTGCAATAATATAATGAATGCAGACGTGAATGGTGCTACAAATATCTTGAAAAAGTATCCCCAAGGCTTTTTGTCAAGGAGTAGTTGCATAGTGGCTATGCCATCGGTAGTGAGGATAAATAATATTTGTCCAAGCTAAGTCCGAGAAACTACACACTTTAGTGTGTGGAGTATTCCATTGCAGTTTATAAATATGAACATAAAAAGCAAATAATAAGTTCACTTCCAAAAATTATAAAAAGAGTTTAATATTTCCAGATAAAAAATGAAATTAATGCACTGTTCAAAAAAAGTATTAAATAGTTTAAGAAAGGGGAATATCTATCAAAAAAATATTTATCTGGGATATTATCCTAAAGCAAAAAAAATAATTTTTTCAAAAGAAAGAGGCATATTATATGATAACAAGACATTAGAATGTTTGTTTGAAACTGAAGAAATAAGAACTGTTGCTTTCCATAACTTGGGTTCAAATGTTAAAAAAGCCACCCATATTGCAAATTTCTCTGCAATGCTTTATAATAGGATAATTTTAGAAGTTGCAAAAAAAATACCTCTACCTAAATTAAAAAATCGTCTTTTAAGAAAAATGAAAATTAATATTGAAGACATTGCAAAAGTTATTGTTGCCCCAAATGTTTTTATGGATTATATTTATCCAGAATTAATTTCAATAAAGCCTAATGTTTTTATCGGTGAAGAGGCAGTTATTTCTTCTCATTACTTCACATCTAAGAATTTTACAATAGGTTATGTCAATATTGAGGAAGATTGTTTGATAGGTGCAAGAAGCATCATCCTTCCAGGTGTGACCATTAAAAGGGGCACTGAAATTGGGCTTAATGCAATTGTAGCCAGGGATACAAAAATAAATGAAAAGATCAGGCCTTGCCAATTTAGTAATAACTGAAGTTTCACAGTTTATTTATAAAGGCTAATATTTTCTGTGGGTTATTGGTTTTTTGGTTTATATGGTTAGTTGTTTTATTTCGTATAATGCGTAGTCCATTTTGAATTCGGTTAGTATTTTTT
>JAYEMU010000031.1:0-4146 GCA_034718475.1 Nanobdellota archaeon | reverse complement strand
GCAATTTCATTTCGTTCGCTTTTTACAAGATGACTATACTTTTTACTACTTTTTTTTCATCATAATTTTTATTAAAAATTTCCTTTCTATTTTACCATAGTGTTCGGCTTCAGAGTAGAATCTAGGATAACGAAAAAAGCATATTGCTATTTTGCTTACAAGATTTTGATATGTTTGGTCATAAAAAAGATATTGGCGGTTATGCTAAAAATTTAATTGAATTTGACAGAAAGTTGCCATTAATTATAAAATTTTTAAATAAAAATGATTTGTTAGTTATAACTGCGGATCATGGTTGTGACCCCACAGTAAATGTAAGAGGACATACAAGAGAATTTGTTCCTATAATCTTATATTCCAAATCATTAAACATAAATATAGATTTAGGAGTTAGAAGTACATTCGCTGATATAGGGCAAACCATTTGTTATAATTTTGATTTGCCTAAATTAGAAAACGGAGTTTCATTATTAAATTAGCAAATATGAAATATTTCAATTACAAACAATACAGATTAAAAGATTTAATTGCGCATAAAAAGAAAGCTAAATTATCAGTTGGATTGTGTTTGCCAATTTATAACGAAGCAAAAACAGTAGCAAAAACAATCCAAGTTGTAAAAAAATGCGGTAGTTTGATAGATGAAATTATTGTTATTGATAGCGGATCGTCTGATGATAGTGTAAAAATTTGCAAAAAATTAAATATTAAAATAATCACCGACAAACAATCAGCAAAAGATTTAAATATTTCTTTGCAAAGTGGCAAGGGATGGAATTTGTGGGCGAGTTTATATTATTTAAATACAGATATTATTTTTTGGATAGACACAGATATACAAAATATAGGTGAACGATTTATAACCGGTATTGTTGGTCCAATAATTATGGACAAAAAAATCAATTTTGTTAAAGGATATTATCATCGTCCCAAGAATGATGCTCGTGTGACGGAAATTATGGTTAGACCTTTTATCAATTTAATATTTCCCGAATTAATTGATTTTATTCAGCCCTTATCTGGAGAATATGGCGGAAAAAAGAAATTTTTAGAAAAAATTAATTTTTATTCAGGATATAGTGTGGAAATGGCGATATTGATTCAGGCTGTTTTTAATCTTAAAAGTCATGAAATTGCTCAAGTTTATTTGGGAAAAAGAATTCACGAGTTACAAAGTGTTGTTTCATTAGGAAAAATGAGTTCTAATATTCTGCATACACTTTTGAGAATGGCTAATGATAAGAAAAGGATAAAATTAGATGTAAATAAACTACCAAATACATTAACAAACTTTATATCAGACGACGGGATAGGTTTCATTTCTCAAAAACAAAAAATAGCAGATAAAAAATTATTGCCAATAATTAAAATAAAAAAATATGGAAAATAAAATTCGCACCAATAATTATTTAGAATGCAGTGACGAAGATTTTGTAAATTTTACACACCAATGTTTTGGATTCTCTGACGAAGGTCTAAAAAGACGCTTTAAATATAGGATGACAAACAGGAATATTATAAAGTTTAAAAGTTTTATTGGTAATATACACGACAAAAAAATACTTGCCGCTTCAGGTAGCGGAATACCATTATTCAGTTTGTTAAATGAAAATAACGGAATACCTAAATTTATATTTGGTTTTGATTACTCGCCAAAGCAAGTAGCATATAATTATCTTATAAAAAATGCTATAATTAATTTGAATTACGAAGAATTTTTAATCTTTTTTGGTTATAATAAAAAGGGCAGAAGAACAAAGCGGGTAAAATTAATGAGAGAGAAAATAATCAAAAAGATTCCAAGCATTTTATATACTTTCATTCCTTATAACCACGAACTAACAAAACGCGACTTCATATTAAAAAGAAATTCAAAGTGTTCTTTCTTGCATAGTAAAGAGGACTACAAAAAAATTAAAAAGAATATTCAACGAATTAAATTTTTTGTTTTTCGTTTAAACCCGTTTTGTAAAAAATCTCTTTCTGATATTTTCAACAAAGATTTTTTTGATTTTATTTATTTATCAAATGTTTTGGATTGGATATGTTGGCATAATAACATACAGCGCAGAGATATTAAACACATGTTTTATGATTTTAAAAAAATCTCCACAAAAAATTCCCCTGTAATTATAGATCATCTCGCACAGAGAAAAACATTGCTACCAGCATTTTTGGATGAAACAAGCAACTTAAAAAAAACAAGTTATGATTTATATATTTATAATTGGAAAATGTATAAGATTTTACTAAATAATTTATAAAAATATGCCTAATCAAATTCAAAGAGTAACAACTAAAGGGATTTTTTACTATAATAATAAAATACTTTTTGTTAAAGACCATAAAGGAAAATGGGAGTTGCCTGGTGGTCGCATTGAATTTAACGAGACGCCGGAAAGCGCTTTAAAACGCGAGTGTGAGGAAGAATTAGGATTTAAGAATATTGAAGTTGGCGATATTGCGAACGCTTGGTCTTTCGGAGTAACAACTGACGATAATGTTAATTATCATTTTATTCTACTTATTTATGAATGTTTCACAAATAATACAAAAATCAAATTAAATAATTTAAATGATGAACAAACAGAATACGACTGGGTGTCTTTAGATGATATTGAGAATTTAAATATGCGAGAGGGGTATAAAAATTCTATAAAGAAATATAAAATAAATAAAAAAATAGGTTAATTTTTTATAGTAATATTATGGAACAAGAAAAATATATGATAACAGAGCAAGACGACCAAAAAAAATCAGCCATTAATAAAATGGCTGAAGAATTTAATAATTTTGAAATTCCGTATAAAATAAAAAAGACTAACTTATTAGAAAAAGTTGGACTACCAACTCCAGAGACAGATTATTTCAAAATAGAAGAACTTAATATTTTGAAAAACAAAATACTAGAAGAATTGCAATTGCATGATAGTCCTTTGATTGTGCGATTAGCATGTATTCCTGACAAATTTTCTATGCCTTTTTTCTATATAGAAAAAAATATGAAAAACAGTGAAATAAATAAAATTGTAGATGACATTTATTCTTTAAGTCAAAAAGATTCAACTATTAAGTATCTTATCTTGCAAAAAACTACACCTTTAGAAAGCGCCAAAGATAAAATATCAGGAAGAATTTTATTTGAAAAAGGAGAAATGATGCCTATCCAGGAAGTGCTTGAAATTTATAAAGGCGATAGAAGTACTGGAATATTAAATAATGTTGATATAAATAATCCTAATTTTCAAAGATTCATAAAAAAAGCGGGCGAATTTATGAAGCCAGAAAAGAAACTATCCGATGACACATCAATAAGAGAAAATGAAATTAGAGAAATTTACAATCTTTTAAGTTCATATCGAGAAAAAATAGAAACTATTGTAGATGTAATAACAAAAAACCAAAATGAATTTGCTGATAATATGGCAATTTCTTTAGAATTTTCCTATAGAGATAGTAAAATAATTTTTTCTGATATTGATTTTTAGTTTTTTTATTTACGCTTAAAATTGAGAATTTTGGATTTTGAGTGTTTATTTTTTTACTTCCCATATGATTTAGATTAACTATGATGGCTAGCTTTGAAAATCTTTCGTTTGGCGATTTAGTAGAGAACATAATAAAAACAGCCGCAAAAAGATGTGGCATATAAGCAAATGGGTGATTGGTTTTATCTGATCACCTTTTTTATAAAAACATTTTATTATAGAAAATAATATATTTATTGTAAGATCAAATGAGACACAAAACATTCCCTTTTTATACTGTCCCATTTGTCATTTTTAGGCCCCGACCGAGATACATCATTTTCATCGTTACAAAAATATTAGAAAGTCTTTACACTGATTGAAGCACTTTTGTTCTAGATCGACATGGGGAGCAATTTCCAAAATAAATTATTGTATTCAATTTTACTTTTGTCCCAACACAAATTACAAACAGTATAATTATTAAGACATTAATATATGAATAAAAAAATGAAATATAGAGTTCATCGTTTAAAAGTCAACAGCAACAATATGCAAAATACATTAGACACATTGTTTCACTTGAGATTTTCAACTACTACGGACATCTCAAATGGGAGAATCTGAAGCAAGTAGATAGTTTAGACAGCTATTCTTTGTCTGGCTGGGTAAGATACAA
>JAYEMU010000030.1:0-4238 GCA_034718475.1 Nanobdellota archaeon | reverse complement strand
ATCTTTTTTCTGTGTTCATTTTAAATTTGACAATCTTATAATTCTTGCTTTATTATCATAACAGCCAGTTGCCAGATATTTTCTATCAGGGCTGAAGCTTACTCCATAAACAAAATGAGGATGTTTAAGTTCAAATCCTCTAACCTCTTTTTCAGAATCATCAACTATCAGTTTAACACCTTTAAGTATAGGCATTTTCATTCTTTCCAATACTTCTTCTACAGTTATAAGCTTCATTTTGGATCCTTAAATCAGATAATTGGACAAATAGGTAATTTCTTTATAAAATTTATGAATTTTTTAACTTAATAGTTGTAATTGACTTACTTGAAGCTTTGAAATGGTATTAAAAAAATGTCATATAAATCGAATTATTGTAAAAATATTATAATTTTTGCCAGATTTAAATTTTAGCAACATTTATTAATGCTTTTAAATCTTCTTTGATTATGATTAAAATTGACGGCTCTCAAGGCGGAGGCCAAATGCTTAGGTCAGCATTGGGATTGTCTGCTGTTACGGGGAAAGCTTTTCAGATGATTAATATTAGGGGTTCCAGGCCCAAGCCAGGGCTGAAGATTCAGCATCTGGAAGGTACAAGGGCAGTTGCTCAAATATGCAATGCTGAAGTTCTTGGATTGAATTTAGGGTCAAAAGAATTAATTTTCAAGCCCCAAGAAATAAAATCAGGAAAAATTAAAATTAAAGTTGGCACAGCAGGTTCTGTAGGGCTGATACTCCAGGCAGTCTTAATCCCGGCAACCCAGACAAAAATAAAGATATTAATTGAAGGCGGGGCAACTTACGGCAAGTGGTGCGTGCCAATGGACAGCTTATGGAATATTGTTTTTCCACTTCTTTCAAGAATGGGATATGATATTAAAGTAAAAAATGTCAAGCAGGGGTTCTATCCAAAAGGAGGGACAAGAGTAGAGGTTGTTTCAAAAAAAGCTGAACTTAAGCCAATTGAGATTATGGATAAGGGGAAGCTTTTGGCATTGAAAGGGATTTCAGTTGCTTCATCTTCATTGAAAAGGTCCAAGGTTGCAGAGAGGCAGATTAAGGCTGCAAAGCATATCATATTCAGCTCATTCAATAAAAATATTAATATTTTGAATTTGTATTCAGAGACTTTATGCCCTGGATCAGGCATAACTTTGTGGGCTGAATGCGAAAATTCTATCATTGGAGCTGATTGCCTGGGGGAGAAAGGCAAAAGGGCAGAAATAGTGGGTGCTGAAGCTGCACAGAAATTAATTATAGAATATGAAAATGCTGCAGTTGATGCCTTTACAGCTGATCAGTTAATGGTGTATATGGCTTTGGCCAAGGGCGGGAAAATAAAAACCTCTAAGATAACTGAGCATATGAAGACCAATGCAAAAATAATAGAAAAATTTCTGAATGTAAAATTCAAGTTGGATAATAATATCATAGAATGTTGCAATGCCAAGGTGCCTTAGGCTAATGAAAGTTTTATTCATATGTAAAACCGCCAAGTTTATTTTATAGTCTTAATATTTTTAGAGGTTTAGCAAACCCTTACAAAATCAAGGAATCCTTGCATCATCCATAAAATCCTTTTTGGGCTCTTCAGCCTTAATCACAATTTTTTCTTCTGCAAATCTTAAATTTTTAGCTTCAGCTGTTATTTTATTTGCAATCTCATCCATTTCATTTTCTTTGATTTCTTTAGGCTTCCAGCCGATGGCAACTTCGTCCTTTTCAAATCTTGGGATGATATTCACCAAAGCATGAGGAGACTTCTGGCCTGCAGCCGGCCCGTTAGAAACCAGAATGTTTGTGCCTTTGGCTTCCAAAACCTTGAAGATGATTTCACTAAGCTTATTGGCAACTTTGAAAAGATGGCCTATGTCATTATCTTCCATTTGAGGAAGGAATTGGTAATGCTCTTTAGGAAATAAAAGTATGTGGCCCTTGTTTGCAGGGTTGATGTCCAATATTGCCATCACCTTATCATCCTCAAAAACAATTTTAGCCTTGATTTCACCTTTGACAATGCTACAGAATGGGCATTGGCTGCCGCCCATTAATTGTTCGCGGTCTTCCGGAGGAAGTGTTGAAAGTATCTCCTGAAGCTTTTTCTGCTGCTCTTCAGGCGGAAGGCCCTCTAACTGCTTCTTAATATTATCAACCATCTCTTGGGTAACTGCCATTTTATATTAGTTAAATATTTAAAGCATAAAAAGTTTTCGCTCTTTATGCGCAAATTATCAGTGATTATTCCTGCCTATAATGAAGAAAAGTATATTGAAGATACCCTGAAGTCTATCAGGGGGGATGTTGAGAAGATTGTCGTGGTGAATGGCTGCAGCGACAAGACATTTGAAATTGCCCAAAAATATGCAAAGGTTTTCTGCATTGAAGATAAAAATGTTTCCAAAGCAAGAAATTTTGGAGCAAAAATGGCTTTGGGGAATAGGTTCATATTCCTGGATGCCGACATTAAGCTTGAGGATGATATTCTGGACAAGATAAATTCTGTAGATTGTTCTATAGGCGTATGCAAAGCAAAGGCTGATAATGATGAATTGTTTCCGAAAACATTGATGTTCTTGAAAAGCTTGGCACATCATTTAGGTTACAGCACAGGCTTGATATTCTGCGATAAGGAAATATTTGAAGAGGTTGGAGGCTTTGATGAAGGGCTTGAACTTGGAGAAGATGGCAAATTCTTGAGGTCTGCCATGAAGCTTGGAAAGTTTAAGATAGTTAACGGGTATGTGATAAATTCCATGCGGAGGTTTGAGAAGGATGGCTATTTGAAGGACATGTGGTTCTGGATAAGAATGATTTTTCAGTCCAAAAAGAATAAAATGTATGAGGCGGTTAGGTAATGCAAAAAGGCTATATAATTGAAGGCGATACTATAGTCATCCAGAAAAAGCTTACTGAATTAGATGAGTTTGTCAAGAAATTTTTAGAGGTTGTAAAAAATATTCTAATTATTTGATTGTTAGCGGGTTTGTTAGTATTTGCAGTGGGAGGGCAAAGGGTACAGAAGATGTAGATATCATTGTTCCAGTTATGCCTGAAAGTAAATTCACTAATTTATTTGATGATTTGCAAAAAAATGGATTTTAGTGCTTTCAGGGGAATTGGTAAATTACTTAAACCTCTGAAAATGATGGATAATTATGATAATAAGCTTTTTTGAGGAATTTCCAAGTGAAAAGAATTTAGAAAAAATAAGGCTTGTTGATTTTCCCACTAAATTATATATCGCTTCCAAGTCATTGAAAAATTTCAAGAAAATAAAAATAACTTCAAAATTTGTTAAAGAGGTTGTTTATTGGCCTGTTCTTGATTTTAATGAAGGCTATTGGATGAGCCCTTTCTCAAAAAGAAAAGCATTAAAAAAAGTGATTGATGAAACTGAAAATCTTAATATATTATGGGATGCAGAATGGCCGAAGAAAAGAAGCTTGGTATTATTGAATGCTTTCCAATTCTTTGGCAATAGGAAATTGATTAAGAGATTTTTTAAGAAACATAAGGGCACCATCTATACTGCAGAATATTTTCCAGAAAAAGGCTTTTTTGCAAAATTACTGGTTTTTTTTGGATTGAGCTTTGATCCTAATAAATATGGCAGCAAGATGATTAAGATGATTTATTCATCAATGCATGATTATGGTAAAAATTTTATTAAAAAGGAAGTGGAGTTCGGCGTGAAAAACTATGGTAATAATTTTCTAGTTGCTTTGGGGACGATTGCTGTCGGCATAAAAGGCGATGAAGACATCTTGGATCTGAAAGTGCTTGAGAGGGATTTGGGGATATGCAAGAAAGCTGGGGTTAATGAAGTTATAGTTTTTAGGCTTGGTGGCTTGGATAAGGATTATTTGAAAATAATTAAAAAGATAGAATCTTCTTGATTTCATTATTGGCTTTTCTAGAAATTCTTGTCGGCAGCCATAATCTAAAGGCTGAAGGATTTTTGCTTACTAAATCTTTAATCCTATTTTTTACTTCGTTGTCTTTTAATTCAGACCTTATGTTTAAAGCATTCATAATAGCAATATCGTAAGACTGGGTTATTGTATATGTGCTGTAAACAAATTTTAGAATGTCTATGGCTTTGTTTGTAATTAATTCCTTTTTAAAGTAGCCATCATAATCCAGCCAATAAATTTTATCATTTTTATCAATGAAAATATTTTTAGCATGGGCATCGCCAATACTTACATCTTTTGAATGTATTCTTTGCAATGCTT
>JAYEMU010000029.1:0-16435 GCA_034718475.1 Nanobdellota archaeon | reverse complement strand
AATACGCCTTGCATGCCTTAATGAAATTGGCTTTTTAATTTCCTTTCTTATTATATTCCGTAATTCCTTAGAAGTGCAACTGGAATATTTCATATTTTGAGATAGCACTTTTTTAACAATTTTTGATTTTATCAAAGATAATTTTTCTTCAGAAAAATTTGATGGGCGACCTGTGCGTAGTCGATTTTTTAAATTTCCTGCCTTATCATATCGTCTAATCCAAAAACTTACTTTGGGTTGGCTACAACCCAGTATATTTGCAATAAATTCTTGTTTTTTGCCTTCATTGTGTAGTTTTATTATTAATTCTCGTTCTTTTATGTTTGCAGATTTCATAAAATATCACCTCTAAATTATAGAAAGATTAACTAGTATATAATATTAATTATTTATGTCCGCTACTAAACAACAGCAATCTTTTTATATTGGAACTTAATTTATTTAGGTATGCGAAAACTAACACGCAGATTATATCTAAAACCTACAGATAATGAATGGGAATCCGGGGCAGTCTTGAACCCAACAGCAATCAAAGAAGGCAACACTATACATCTTATTTACCGTGCAGTTAAGCATCCCAATTATTCCAGCTTAGGCCATGCGGAAATAAAGGATGGAGTACTACATAGGCATAAGCAACCCTTCATGACTCCTACTGAGGAATATGAAAAGGAAGGCATTGAAGATCCACGCATAACCAAGATTAAAGACACATTCTATCTATTGTATACGGCATGGGATGGAAGAAATGCAAGAGTTGGCCTTGCCACTGGCCAATCAATTGACAAATTAACTAAACAAGGAATCATCAGCCCAAATATTGCGCTTAAGAAGGCAATTGAACTGGTAAATTCTGCCAGATATAAGGAAAGATGGCAGTCCCTGCTTGAGCTTGGGGACAAGGATTTAATCTTGGGGGACAAAGATGCAGTGCTGCTACCAGAAAAGATTTCTGGAAAGTTTGTAATCTTGCATAGGCTTGAACCTGATATACAAGCCGTTTATTTCGATTCCTTTGATGAGCTAAGGGATGATAGGTTTTGGGAAGAGTATTTAAGAAACATAGAGGATTATGTCATCATGCGCCCAAAATACAAATGGGAAGACAAAAAGATTGGAGCAGGAGCGGTTGCGCTTAAGGTGCAGTATGGCTGGCTACTCCTCTATCATGGTGTTGAAGGAAAAATAGATAAACATATTTATAGTGCAGGCGCTACATTGCTGACACACGATCTTAGATATATGACCAGACTGGAAGAACCCTTATTCATGCCAGATTTTGAATGGGAAAAAAAAGGTGACGTTAACAATGTTGTCTTTCCCGAGGGAGCAGTAATAGAAGATGGGATGCTGAATATATACTATGGCTGTGCAGATACAAGGATAGGGTTAGCCCAAATCAGGCTTGAGAGTTTGCTGAAAGAACTACAGAAGTAATGCTGAGCTTGTTTCAAACATGGGCTCTGAAAAACGCCAATCCTTACGAACAGCTAAGAACTCTCCTCTAAGCTTAATACATACTTAAAATCCAAACATTTATTAAGATGTTTTTCGTTTTGAAGTATAGAAAATGGGTGATGAAAATATTATTGTTATAGATAATCTGATAAAACGTTTTGGTAAAAAATTAGTTCTTGATAGGATTAACCTGAAAATAAAAAAAGGAGAATTTTTTGGGATTATTGGATTAAGCGGTTCAGGCAAAACAACTTTATTAAATATTCTTGTAGGATATTGGGACCAAACAATTGGAAAAATAACATATGATAATAAAGATTCCCGCAAATATAAAAAATTGATAAAGCAAAAATTTGGTTTTGCGACACAAGCAGGCTCGGTTTATCCAAAACTGACAGTTGAAGAAAATATGCATTATTTCGGAACATTATTTAATATGCGAAAAGATGACATAAAGATCCGAACTTCAATTTTATTGGATTTAGTAGAATTAACAGGGGCAAATAAAGTCTTAGCAGGTGACTTATCAACAGGTATGGAACGAAGGCTTGATATTGCATGTGCCCTTATTCATAATCCACTTGTTTTAATCCTTGATGAACCAACTGAAGATTTAGATCCTGTTTTAAGAAAAGAATTGCTTGCATTATTAAAAAAAATAAATGATGAAGGTACAACAATTATAATGACTTCACATCTTTTAAATGATGTTGAAGTAGTTTGTGACCGTTTAGCCATCCTTCATAATGGTTATATTATAGAAGTTGATAGCCCAAATGGCTTAAAAAATAAATATTCAAAAAATGAAGAAATACATTTAGTTACAAAGCCCGGCAAATATGCAGACCTTGTTAAAAAGCTTGATAAAAAGAAATTTTCAGAAATTCTTGTTAAAAAGAATAAATTAGTATTATATGCTCCAGATGCTGAAAAAGTTTTGGAGGGTCTGCTTAAAACATTAAATTCACAAAAAGAAAAAATTATTGATCTTAAAGTAAATAAACCTACACTTGAAGAAATTTTTGAGGCTGTAACAAAGAGGTAAAAATGTTGAACTTTTTTAGAAAACGGACCAAAGCAGAATTATACCGCAAGAGTAAATTTGGGGTTTCTGCAAAAGAAAAAAGAGATTTTGAGGCATTAAAAAGGCATAGTAATCTTAAGCAAAAGCATTTGTACCATTTTTTAATAAAATTATTTAATATTATAATTAAAAATTATAAGCTTTTAATTAGATCCAAAACTTCTGCCCTAATTTTCTTTTTTGGACCTTTGTTAATTATTTTTCTTGTTGGATTAGGATTTAACACTTCATCATTAAATGATATTTCAATTGCAACATATTCTGACTCTTATTCTCCACTTACAGAAACCCTTTTTTCTAATCTTTCTAGTGAAGAATATAATATTGCAAAAGTTGGCTCTTTGGAAGACTGCATATCAGCAGTCAAATTTGGTTCGTCCCATGTTTGTATTGTCTTTCCACCAGAAATGGTCTTGGATAATAGTGCCAGAAATAATATTGAAATTTATGTGGACCAATCTAGAATCAATTTGGCCCACCTTATTACAAAAAGATTAGATGCTAAAGTTGATATACAATCTGCTGAGCTTAGTGGCAGCCTTGTTAGTCAAATCCTTTCCTCATTAGATAACATTAATAAAGAAACTGTTTCAGGAGAATCTGGAGTTTCAGCCCTTGATAGCAACATTAATTCAATTAATCAAAAATTAGATTCTGTTGCTGATGATATAGATGAATTTAATTTTGAATATTCTGTATTTGATACTACGCCTGTAACTGATGAACTTGATAGTTTGCGTAACCAATTTAATTTTAGTTCTAGATTCTTCGTTGATGTAGAAACATCCCTTGAGGAATTACAACTGCAGTATGATCAAATGGCTGGCAAATTAGAAGAAGCCAAAATTCAATCAGGTAATGTTAAAGAGAATGTTGCAAATATAGGCAACAAAATAACATCCAATAAAAATATAATTAATCAATTAAACCAGATGCTATCAAAAATTAAGCAAAATATTCAAAACATCAAAATTACCAATGTTGAAAGTATTGTAAGCCCAATAAAAACAACAATTAAACCATTAAGCATTAAAAAGAGTTATTTGGCATACACATTCCCAATTTTAATTGTGCTATTAATAATGTTTGTTGCAATTTTGATGAGTTCAACTTCAATAGTTAGGGAAAAGAAATCTATGGCTTATTTTAGAAATTTTATTACTCCAACATTTAATGGCTTATTTATCATAGGCCAATATTTAAGCGATTTGACTATAATATTCTTACAGTTGGTCATCATCTTTGGAGTCGGTTCTTTATTCTTAACTGATTTGAGCTGGAAAATTTATCTAATTGGTGGCGGGATGATGCTAATTTTTGCATCTATATTTATTTTTATGGGAATGGCTTTGGGCTATCTATTCAATACAGAAGAAAGTGCAACAACAAGTGCAATCTCAGTTGCAACTGTCTTTTTATTATTTTCCAATGCTATACTCCCCTTAGAAACATTATCAGGATTATTCAGAAAAATTGTCTCGTTTAATCCGTTGGTTATTGGTGAAAAAATTATAAAATGGTTTCTTCTTTTTGAATCCGATTTTGGCATAATTATAAAGCCTTTAATTATCCTATGTATCTGGGTAATAGCAACTATGATTTTTGCCATAATTTCGGCTTATATCTCCAAAAAAATGAAAAGATGAGGGATTTACTACTATTTAGTGCTATCTTTTCCGAAAAGTTTATAAAGGAGTTATATATTCTTAAAGTATCAAATTTAAGGAGAAAAAAACAATGATTGTTCAAGAAAGCTTTTTAAAAAAATTGAGAGTGGATTTTGATTTGAATATTTACGAAGTTAAAATCTGGACAAGCTTATTATCAAGAGGAATTGCAGCAGCTGGTGAATTAGCTGATATTTCCGGCGTTCCAAGATCAAGGACATATGATGTTCTTGAAAGCCTAGAAAAAAAAGGTTTTGTAATAATGAAACTGGGCAAGCCAATAAGATATATAGCAATTGATCCTGAAGATGTAATCATACGAGTTAAACAAGATATGCATAATAAAGCAAAAGAAAGGCTACAATCCCTTGACAAAGTTAAGGATACACAAATATTTAGAGATATAAGCCTTCTATATAATCAGGGCATAGAAAAAATTGAGCCATCTGAAATGAGCGGGATTATTAAAGGAAGAAAAAACCTTTACAATCATCTTAAAACTTTAATATCAAATTCTAAAGAATCAGTTGTTATGGTAACAACCGAAAAAGGCTTAATTAAAAAAAGTGATGTTCTACTGCCTGTTTTGAAAAAAGCAAAAAAACGTGGAGTTAACATAAGAGTAGCTACTAATACCAAAAATGTGCCAGAAGCCATAAAAAATTTTATTGAATTTAAGCAAATAACAGATCAAAAAGCCCGTTTTACAATTGTTGACCAAAAAAATATTTTATTCATGATTAATCATGATGAAAGTGTTCATGAATCTTATGATTTGGGGATTTGGGTCAAGACACCATTTTTTGCTTCAGCAATGCAACAAATGTTTGAACTAACTTGGGCTAAAGTCAAATCTGTTTGATGTACATAAGTAATTAGCCCAATAAACATTTATAGCTTTTGATGAGGGAAATAATCAAAAAAAGCTTAAAATAAAAACCTTTAAAAAAGATAAGGGGCTTTCTTTTTATTTATGAATGATCTATTATATTCATTGCATCCCCTAGAAAGAAAACTTTGGCCCCATTTAAAAGAAAGCATTTCTTTAAGCGAATTAGTGAAAAAAACCAAACTTAAAGAAATAGAGGTTATGCGGGCTTTACAGTGGCTTGAAAATAAAAATATCCTTAAGATAAAACTAGATGTTCAAGAAATTATTTCTCTTGATGATAATGGGCGAAGATACAAAAAAGAAGGTTTGCCTGAAATCAGACTTCTTAAAGAACTTAGTACAAAGAAAAAAAGCCTTAAAGACCTTAAAATCCCTAAAAATGAAATTAACATCAGTATAGGTGTATTAAAGAAAAAAGCAGCAATAGACATATCAAAAGGGAATGGGCAATTAAATTTGACTATTACATCCCAAGGAAAAAAAAATTTAGATAAAGAAAGCTTTGAATCACAATTAATTTCGCAATTGCCTATGAATATTAAAGATTTGACTCCTGAAAAAAAATTTGCCTATGATAATTTAAAACAAAGAAAAGGCATAATTAAAACTAATCTAGTTAAAGTAAGAACAGTATCTTTTACAACAGAAGGGAAAATTCTTGCCAAAATAAAATTAAAAAATTTTGATATGATTGAAACTTTGACTCCAAAAATAATTAAAGAAGGCACTTGGAAAATTAAGCCCTTGAGGCCTTATGATGTTAAAGCAAATGTGCCAACAATCCTTGCAGGAAAACGGCAGCCATATATGAAATTTCTTAACCAAATAAAATATAAGCTTATACAATTGGGATTTAAAGAAATGAAAGGGCCCCTAATTGAAACAGAATTTTATAACTTTGATGTACTTTTTCAACCACAGAATCATCCTGCAAGAACCTGGACAGATACATATCATCTTAAATGCCCAAAACATGGGCAATTGCCAAATCAAAAAATTGTTCAAGCTATAAAAAATGCCCATGAAACTGGCGGCAAAACTCAATCAAAAGGATGGGGATATAAATGGGATCCAATAATTGCATCACGGCTTATGCCAAGAGCGCACGGTACAGCCCTGTCAGGAAGGACAATAGCACAAGGGATAAAGCAGCCATGCAAATATTTTGCAATCGCTAAATGCTACCGCCCTGATGTATTAGATGCTACTCACCTTATAGAATTCAACCAAATGGAAGGATTTGTAGCAGATGAATCAATAAATTTCAAAAGCCTGCTCGGAATACTTAAACAGTTTGCAATTGAAGTGGCGGGTGCAGAAAAAGTAAAGTTTTATCCAGATTATTATCCTTTTACAGAACCTTCAGTACAAATGTCAGCCAAGCATACAGAATTAGGCTGGGTGGAATTTGGAGGAGCTGGCATTTTTAGGCCGGAAATGGTGGAGTCCTTAGGGATAAAAGTGCCAGTAATGGCTTGGGGATTAGGGATTGACAGATTAGCAATGTTTAAATTGGGAATTAATGATATAAGATATCTTTTCAGCTCTAATTTAAAATGGCTGAGAGAATCAGGAATAATTTAAAATGCCAACAATAGACATATCACTTAAGGATTTGAGAAATCTTATGGGAATGCAAATCCCATTTAAAGAATTAGAAGAGGAAGGAATCCTTTATGTTAAAGGTGAAATCGATTCATTTAGCGGAGATGAATTAAAAATTGACTGCAAAGAAACTAATAGGCCTGACCTGTGGTCAACAGAAGGAATAGCAAGACAATTAAAGCCGTATTATACAAAAGAAAGAGGAGTGCCAAAATATAAGATTAATACTCCAAAAATAGAAGTGAAGGTAGAAAAAGGATTGAAAAATATCCGACCTTATTTTGTGGCTGCCGTAATTAAAAATATTAAAATTACTGATGATCTAATTGCACAAATTGTGCAGCTCCAAGAGAAAGTATGCTTAACATTTGGAAGAAAGAGAAAGGAAGCAGCAATCGGTCTTTATGATTATGATAAGCTTGCCCCTCCATTAAAATACAAACCAATAAATCCAGAAGGGATAAGATTCAAGCCTCTTGGATTCAAGATTGAAATGACGCCTGGGGAAATACTGGACGACCATCCCAAAGGCCAGGAATACAAGCACCTCTTAGAAAAATTTAAAAAATATCCTTTAGTGATAGACTCAAAAAATAAAGTGGCCTCTTTACCACCAATAATTAATTCTGATTATACAGGAAAAGTAACAGAAAAAACAAAAAATCTTTTTGTTGAAGTTACTGGCAATGACTTAAATGTTATAAAAATTGCATTAAATGTTATGGTATCTGCCTTGGGTGATCGCGGAGGTCAAATTGAAGCTGTTAGGATTAAGTATCCTGATAAAAACATCATCACACCAGACTTCAAACCAAAAACAATGATAATAGATAAAAATTATCTTCAGCAAATATCCGGCTTTAAACTTACAAATACAAAAATAAAAGAACTCCTTGAAAAAGCAAGATATAATGTTAAGTTTGACGGCAATAAAATAAAAGTTGAATATCCTTCTTACAGGCAGGATATCTTGCATCCAATAGATGTAATTGAGGATTTAATAATCTCTTATGGTTATAATGATATTGCTCCTTTTGTACCAGAAATAGCGACAATTGGAGAGCTTGATGAATTTGGAGTTTTTTGTGAAAAAGTACGTGATTATATGGTGGGAATTGGTGCGCAAGAGATTTTGACTTTTACTTTAACGAATAAAGAAATGCTTTTTGAAAAAATGAATACTTCTGAATGGTCAGTGGT
Source organism: Nanobdellota archaeon (assembly GCA_034718475.1). Taxonomy (GTDB): domain Archaea; phylum Nanobdellota; class Nanobdellia; order SCGC-AAA011-G17; family GW2011-AR17; genus JAYEMU01. The sequence continues at coordinate 8,529 of JAYEMU010000029.1, read as the reverse complement.
TGAAATTGCCAACCCCATTTCAAGCCAGTGGGCAGTTCTAAGGAATTGGGTTATGCCTAGCCTTATGGAATTTTTAAGCAAAAATACCTCTGAAACATATCCTCAGCAGATTTATGAAGTCGGCGATGCAGTCATTATTGATGACAAAAAAGAAACAAAAACTAAAGACATTAAAAGACTGGCATGGGCATATACTGGAAAAGAGGCAACCTTTACTTATGCTAAACAGGTTTTAAATTATATATTATCTGCATTGAACTTGGATTATGAAATTGTTAATGTAGAACATTCATCTTTTATCAAAGGAAGGGCTGGGCGCATAATTGTTAATGGTAAAAAAATTGCTTATATTGGAGAGGTAAACCCCCAAGTATTAGACAATTTTGGCTTGAAAATGCCTGTAACAGCTTTCGAATTGAATTTAACTGATTTGTATGAATTAATTTGAACTTAGCAAAGTTTAAATATGCCAAAACCTTATTTTTTATATAGGAAATACAGCAGAACGAGAAATACTGCGTAATATTGACAATGATTCTTTGATTACAGTTTGTATATCATATAAAAATTTATAAAGTTATGAAATATTAAAAAATGAAAAAGGGGGCTATTTAAATGAATAAAAAAATTTTAAAAGAGGAAGTATTAGAACTTTTAGAAAAACAATTTTATAGCGTTTCTGACTTGGCAAATAAGCTTAAAACCAGCAGAACAACTGTAAGAAGAAGACTAAAAGAAATCGAAAAATCAAAGATTCACATTAAACGTGAACTGCCATTAAAAGGAAAAGAAATACAGTATGGTTATGAACCTTCCTTATTAGAAAGAATTAAAGAGGAACCTTTTACTCCCCCTACAACAGATTTTGATTCCCCTTTGGAGATTTCAATAAATGATACTACAAATTATGGAATAGCTTGTGCAAATACTATTTTTGCTGGCAGCCATACAAACAAAAATCTTTTTAAAAATACTTTAAAATATGCTGATGCTAAAAATTTAGATGCTATGATTATTACAGGCAATTTAATCTGGATGGATTTAAAACGATATTCTAAATATGCCCCCGACAGAGCAGAAAATTCTCAGATGGATGTGGATCCTAGGTTAATAAATTACCCGGAAGCTGTCAAAAAGGCAGGAAAAACTCCTCAAGCAGCATTAGAGAATAATAAGCCTGTGTATATAACATTCAAAGAAAGACTGGACACTGTAATCCAAAAGTCTTTAATTCCATTATTCAGAAGTGAAGACACAAAAGAGCCCTTATATTCAGGACCAATTTATATCACATTTGGAGATATGGAAGAAGAATTGGTAAGGCAACACACCAATGAAGTTATTCGCATGTCAACTAATCGTGAAAAAGAAGAGATTAGGGAAATAGTCAGCTATTTAAAAACTAAACTTAAGTCTACAGAAAAAGAAATGAAAAGCTATAGAAAAGAAAGAGCCAAATATGAAACTGCCATTGCCAAAGAAATGGAAAACAATAAAGATAATGATTCTATTTTAGAAACAGATTCTACAATGTCTCCAGAACCTACTGAAAAGCAAAATGATTCAGAATCTGAAGATGATTCCATTGAAGACCAAATTAATGATACATTATATGACCTTGAAGATTTATTAGAAGAAAGTGAATCTAAGAGAGGAACATTACTACAAGAAATCAATGACTGGAAGTCTTATAGATCAAGGGTGGCTATGACCCAAACACATGATAGTTTTAAAACCCTGGTATCAACGCATATGCGCAAATATATTATTGAATCTTTAGAAAAAGCCATACCTAATTCTAAAGTAATTTCAACTGGCGAAGCCCATATTAAAATAAATGGCAAAATTGGAAAAATCATTCCAGATGTAAATAAATTTTCAGCTAAACCATCTGATACCAAAATGCATCAATTAAAGAGAAAAATTACAGCAGATTTGCATCAAGGTGGAGAAGAATTGGATTTTGTCATCGCTGGAGGGCTAAGTGCAACTTATGCTATAGAACCAGTTGTATACCAGACTTCTGAAGGGTGCAAAACAATCCCATTGATTCAATTGCCAACATGCTTAGATTCAAAAGATTGTGAAAATAGCTTAAACAGCAAAATTCGGACTGGTGCAAATAAAATGGCCAAACTTGCAACACATTCTGATTTTCAATCAGGTGCTATAGCATTAAGATATATCCAAGGATTTCAGGTTACAGAGCAATTAAGAGAAGAGTTTCTGAATAATGAAGAAATCTTTTCTAAAAAAGAAAACATTACTGATTATGATTTATTTTATTATGCAGTTATTGGAGACCAGCATCATGGATCAAGGAATATATCAGTCACTGAAACAAAAGATAGCTTAGACTATTCTTTTAATGTTGCCCAGGATTTACTTTTAGAACTAGATGCGCCATTGGTAGCAATATTCTCATTAGGGGATGAATTGCAGGAAAAGAATTATGCTACTGAATCTGAAGGACATCCAGAATTACTTAATCCTACACAGCAAAAAAAATTCTTGGAAGAAATATTAAAGATTGATGATAAAAGCTCAAGGGAAGTAGAATTAAAAAGACTTACCATTAGACAAGCAATTCGGTCTGGGAGTTTAATGCCTCAAGAGCAATTGCATGATTATATGAATAACTTGAGAATGGAGCTTATAGAAAAAACAATCTCGAGAGCAGAGAAAGTTGGATACTTTGGCCCTAATTATTTAATTATTAATGGCAACCACAATGCACACACCACCTATGGCATGTATACAACCTCACAATTAATTGCAAGAGAAATAAGGCATAGGCTAGGGGTCACAGAAGAGGATGTTCTTATGGAAGAAAAAATTTTCCAAAGTGTTATGGCTCCAATGTTCGGATCTGAAGGATTATCTAGCTGCTTATTTGGGATAGCCCCAAACTTAGATATAAAAAAGGCAGGCATATTAGACCAAAAAGCATTGTTGAAAAAAGCTTTGAATCAAACTGAATATTATCTTTATGGAATGTATGCAAGACATAAACAATCCAGCACTAAAAATGGAGACAATCTCAGGGGCTCTAGAAATACATTCAATCAAAGGGGCCAGCTATTTAGAATAACAAAAGACAGGAATTATGTTGTTCTTTCGGCGCATGATCATATGGGTGGCCAAAGCAGTTCTAAAAGAGGATTGCATCAGAGGTCATATTGCTGGCAGGAAAGGAATTCTTATGGAGAAAGTAAAGATTTTGGATTGCCAACAATCGGCTGCTATGTTACTGGCTTGCCAGTCGGTGGATTCACATCAGGGCCCATTGTAACGGTTGAACTTCCTAAAGAAATCATAGGGAAATGGGCTAAAACAAAACCTGAGGTTGACACTAAAAAAATATTCCATAATTCAATAACATATAAAAATTGATTAGTAAAAGCATTTTTCGGCAAGTCGCCAAAAATCATAGGATTTCCAATCTCCAATTCGGATTACGCCTTTAGCATTTGTATTTTGATTCCAGGGGTAATTAAATAATAATACAGGAATTCCTTGATTAGCTAATTCCAAAGCAATTTCTGCATCATCCTCTATAAATAAATCCAAGCCTAATTCTTTTGCAAGCATTGCCTTTCTCTTTTTTCTTATTGGTTCTCTTAATGCAGTTTCAGTACCTTCGCCAACCAAAAATAATTTCTCTGAATCAAAAGATATCAAAAGCCTTTCAAATTGCTCTTCTGTTTCTTCCTGAAGGTCTTTTTCTCTCATAGTAATAAAATATTTATCATGAGGCATTGTATTTGCAATTTCCCTAAAAAAAGGCAAAGGTTCTAGATTATGAAAAAAATCACTTTCCTTATATTCTTGAAAAAATCTTTTTATTGGCTCTTTGGGCAACTTAAAAGCATCGGCTAAAAAAGTTTTGTTCCAACTTTTTAATTGAATATTTAACTTGAATCTAAAATTTAAATAATCTAATATGCTTTCTCTTGTTTTAAGGCAAACATCATCAATATCTAATCCTAATTTCATTTATTACACCCATACATTTCATAATAAAGAAAAAAGATTTATAAACATATATAAGCTTTTCTTAAGTTATGGCTTTTATTGTAACTGGAACACCTGGAACCGGAAAAACAGAAATCGCTAAAGAGATTGCCAAAAAAATGAATTTGAAATATATAAATGCGAATTCTGTTATTAAAGAAAAAAAATTAATTGAGTATTATGATAAAGAAAAGCAAACAAATGTTGTTGATGAAAAAAAATTAGTACAAGAACTTCTGAAAATAATTAAAAAAAATAACAAAGTTATAATCGACACCCATTTATCCCATGAAATCCCACCTAAAAAAATTAATTTATGCATTGTGACAAAATGCGAATTGAAAGAATTAAAAAAAAGATTAAAAAAAAGAGGATATAAAGAGAATAAAATCCAAGAAAATTTGGATGCTGAAATATTTGATATTTGCTTAAATGAAGCAAAAGAAAAAGGGCATAAGATTTTATTAATTGATACGACTAATAAAACCGCAAAAGAAATAATTAATAATCTGTTAATATGAGGCTTGTTCAAACTAAAGATGGAAGTTATACTTTCTATTCTAATAAATATGGGGAAACATATCATTCCATTTCAGGAGCATTAGAAGAATCTTTTAAAAAATATGTTGAACCCTGCAAAATAAAAGATGGCGATAAAATTTTAGATATTTGTTTTGGCTTGGGTTATAACTCCTTAGCAGCCATACATTCAGTTAAAAATCTGCAAATTATAGCATTAGAAAATGATTCGAAGATATTAAATAAAATACAAAAAATTTGTATGGACAATAAGTTAAAAGAAGATTTTGAAAAAATAAAATTTGCTGCAAAAAATCTTTATTATCAAAATGAGAAAATTAAAATTAAAATTTTATTAGGTGATGCAAGAAAGAATATTAAAAAAATTAAAGAAAGATTTGATGCAGTTTTTCTTGATCCTTTTTCTCCACTCAAATGTCCAGAATTATGGACAAAAGAATTTTTTATTGACATTTTTAAAATAATGAAAATTGGAGGCATTCTTGCTACTTATTCCTGCGCCAAAAATATAAGAAAAAATTTAAATGAAGCTGGATTTGAAATTCATGATGGGCCTTGTGTAGGCCGTAAAAGCCCAAACACTGTTGCTATAAAATTAAATTAAGCTTTTCTTTCTGCCTTTATTTATTTTGCGCTTTAATTGTTTACGCAAGGATTTATCCCTTGAAGGCTTGGCCAAAGCCTTGGTTTTATTCATTGTATATTTAGTCACATAACGGACAGCTAATATAGCCCCTGTTAATTCAAATGTTCCCGGGGCTACTAAATAAATACCAGTAAATAAATAAGTAAATTTTGATTCCTTGGGGTGTGCCAGAACATACTTTACTTTTTTTTGAATATTGGAAATATCATACTGTATGAATTGATAAAATATATTGCCACGAAATCTTTCTAAAATGTTAAGTAACTCCTTGCCTTTTTGCTGAACAAGAGATTTATTATCCAGCACACCAATAAAATCCTTAAATTTGGTTTGGGCTTCTTTAAGAAGCTTTGTTCCTTTTATATAATCCTTCTTTTTTTCTTTAAATTCTAATAATTGAATATTTAATTTATAAAGCACACTTGTAAATTTATTATTTAATTCTAACTCTAATTCAAACATTTCTTTAAATTCTAAATATTTTTTTCTTAAATAAGAACTTTTAATTTTATTGGAAAAAATAAAAGTCCAATCATTTTTTAATATTGAAAAGAGTCCAATACCACTAATTATAGAATATTCTTTCGATAATGCTTTATTAATATCATCACAAATAAATTTCAAAACATTGAATTTGCGGATTCTTTTATTTTTTTTATGTATCTTACTTATTTTTTTTAAAATTTTGTTATGGATTAAAATCTCCTTATCAATTATATCTTTTAATGCAAGAATAAAGTAATATCTTTTAAAATAATTACAATTCACATAAAATATTTTGTATAAATAATTATATTTTATTTTATGTAATTTAAGTTTTTTTGAAAATAATTTATCCAAAGGCAATTTTCCCATTAACTTATACAAGTCAAATAGACTTTTAAATATTTTTATTCTAAAATTTCAATAGAAATCTTTACCCCTTCAGGGATTGGAACGCGCATAACAAACCTTAAAGCCCTTTCATCTATTCCTAAATCAATAAGCCTTTTGTGAATTCGCATTTCAAAATTATCAAAAGATGCTTTGCCTTCACCATCAGGAGATTTTCGGGTTGTAATCTTTAATTTTTTTGTAGGCAATGGAATTGGACCATGCAGTTTAACTTTGGTTTTTTCAGCAATATCGACAATAGAACTAATCATTTCATTCATTTTATCAATATCTGCCGATGCTAATTTTATTCTTGCTTTTTGCATTTTAAAAATAAAAAAAATTAGGCGATTAAGCCTTTTTTACTAGATCAATACATTTACCTGCAGCAACAGTTTTTCCTGCATCCCTAATAGCAAATGATGCCATTTGGGGTATCTCTGACTGCTTTTCGAGAACTAATGGTTTTGTTGGCTTAATTTTAACAATAGCAACATCCCCATTTTTAATAAAATCAGGATTTTCTTGCAATGATTGACCAGTTGCAGGATCTAATTTCTTCTCAATAGCAACAATTTGACAAGCTACTTGTGCAGTATGTATATGGAATACTGGCGTATATCCAACAGTCAAAACGCTTGGATGATTCAATACAATTATCTGCGCCGTAAACTCTGAAACAATTGTTGGAGGATTATCTACTTTTCCAAGAACATCCCCACGAGCAATATCTTTTTTGCCAATACCCCTAACACTAAAACCAACATTATCACCAGGTACTGCCTCATTAATTGACTCATGGTGCATTTCTATACTTTTAACTTCTCCAGTTACACCTGTTCCTTCTCTTGCCGGCACAACGATAACCTTATCCCCAACTTTCATAATTCCCGTTTCAACTCTTCCAACAGGTACAACGCCAATTCCAGTGATGTTATAAACATCCTGAATAGGCAACCTTAAAGGAAGATTAGTTGGTCTTTCCGGCTCTTCAAGCTTATCCAACATCTCTAGTAAGGTTGGACCCTTGTACCAAGAAAGATTTTCAGATTTTTTTACAACATTATCGCCTTTTAGGGCGCTTATAGGTATAAATTGAACCTTTTCTTTTTTGTATCCCACTTGTTGTAAAAGTTTTGACAATTCTTCTTCAACAGCCTTTAATTTGCTTTCATCATAATTAACACTATCCATCTTGTTAACTAAAACGTGCATTTGGGGGACACCCAAAGTCTTACATAAGAATAAATGCTCTTTTGTTTGAGGCATTATCCCTTCACCAGCGGCAACTACTAAAAATGCAACATCTGCTTGTGCAGCGCCAGTAATCATGTTCTTAATAAAATCCTTGTGTCCAGGTGCATCAATTATTGTAATTTCAAATTTATTTGTAATAAATTTTTTATGCGACAAATCAATTGTAACTCCCCTTTCCCTCTCTTCTTTCAAATTATCCATAACAAAAGCGAACTCAAAACCGCCTTTGCCTAATTCCTGAGCTTTTTCTTTTAATTTTCGCATTGCTTGTTCATCGATATTACCTGAATCAAACATAAGTCTTCCGACAGTTGTTGATTTTCCGTGATCAACATGACCAACGAATACAACATTTAAGTGTGGTTTTTCTTTTGCCATTATAACTCCTCCTCTTGATTATAGGATTATTATGCTTATCCTGTTCCAAGTAGAAAATGGGGGGGATTTATAAAGGTTTCTATTTTCTGTATTCAAACCTTTTATTTTGCCGTAATTTTCCAATTAAATACTGCAAAGAATCAATTTTTTTCATTAATTTAAGCTTTTCCCATTCATGCCTTTCCAAATTCTTTTGGTGATTTACCAGCTCAAAATCAGTTTTTGAAATATTCCTAGAAATAGCATTAAACTTTGAAACCCCTGCTTTTAGAATATTCAAACTTTCAAGCATCCCCTTGACCTCTGGAGACAAGGCCTTATAATTTTCTGTGGTCTGCTTTAACTCTTTGGTATTGTTTTCTAAAATATTATTTATTCTATAATAAATCTGCTCATAAATTTTAGAATGCATCTGCTGAAAAGACCTCACTGATTTTCTTAATTCATTTTTCAACTGGCTTATTGTTTCAAGCTCAGTATTAATCTTTTCTGAAAAATTGCTTTGATTATTCTTTAAATTGGATATCTCTTTATGCAGTTCTGTAAATTTATCCTGATATTTTTCATCCATAGAACTATTATTTTTTTGCATTCCTATTATCAATTCAGAAATCTTATCTAACTTTTCGTTTACTTCTTTATTATTAAACATATTTTGACTAATTACTAATGTTTATTTAAATCTTATTATTACCTGAAGTTTCACAGTTTTCTTTTAAAGGAGATTAAAGTTTGCACTATCTCTATGTTTTCTTAGTTGTGCTTTTGTCTAAGTGCTATGTAAAATGTTCAAATCTTTTTTTCTGAAAGTTGCACATTTC
>JAYEMU010000028.1:0-4437 GCA_034718475.1 Nanobdellota archaeon | reverse complement strand
TGTTGCGAAAAAAGGATTTCGCTATAATAATGTAGGTAAAAAACAAAAGTACCAATGTTGCAAATGTAAAACTTGGTTTGTTGAACCAGATGGTTTTGAACGAATGAGATATAAACCAGAAACAATTATTCGTGCAATCCATATGCATGAAGAGGGAATGTCATTAAGTAAAGTTCAAAATCACCTTTGGCAACATGATGGAGAAAGAGTTACAAGGTCTACAATAAGTAATTGGACTGCAAAGTATTCTGTTTTTTTAAAATCCGCTAAGTCTAAAAGTAAAACCTACTATTAAAGGCAGGATACATATGGATGAAAAGTATGTTCATATGAAGAAGGAACATGGTTACGACCTTAATGCAATTGACCATAAGACCAAATATATTTTAGCACATTCTTTCGTCGAGAATAGGACTGAAAATAAAGTGGTAGCGTTCTTAAGACAAATAAAGATAACATGCTATAATCAGATTCTTAATCAATATAAAAGAGAGAAGCATAAGAAAGTAAAAGACCGCAACCTCATAACTTTTGTTTCTGATGGATTTGAGAACTACAAAAATGCATTCAATAAACTTTTCTAGCGCGTTGCAACATTACAATTCGGCGTTCCAATTGCTTGTAAAAAATATGGTTTTGAACATGACAATAATCCAATTGAAAGATACAATGGTGACATAAAAGACAGAATAAAAACAATGAGACATTTTGGAAGTTTTGAAGGGGCTAGATCTTTTCTAGACTTAAGATGCATTATCCACAACTTTGTAAATCCTCACATGGAATTGAAAGGAAAAACTCCTGCTGAAGAAGCAGAGATACATCTTCAATTAAAACACAACAGATTATTGAGTCTTATAAAATTTAGAGCAAAATGTAGATGACGAAAACTTAACAGTATCTCTTTGTAGAAAACTTTATAAAGAAAAGACTTTTTCTTGACAGAATAGGAATATTAAAATGGCATCATTAAGAGCTTTTTCATGTTATAGGAAACCAAAACGTGCCTATACTAGAAAATCCAAGTATAAGAAAAAAGCATTTATTAAAAGTGTTCCAAATCTAAGATTAGTAAAGTTTGATTTTGGGAATCTAAAAAAAGATTTTTCTGGGCAATTAGATCTTGTATCAAAAGAGAAAGTTCAAATCAGGGATAATGCATTAGAAAGTGCAAGACAGGTAACAATTAGAAAATTAAATAAGTTAGGCAAGCAATATCATTTTAAGGTTAGGGTTTATCCACATAATGTTTTAAGAGAAAATAAAATGCTTACAGGCGCTGGTGCAGATAGGATGCAAACAGGAATGCAGCATTCTTTCGGAAAGGCAACAGGCTGTGCAGCAGTCCTTAAAGTAAATCAACCAATTTTCACTCTTTATACAGATAAGGAAAATCTTGAATTAATGAAACCTGCATTAAAAGCTTCTATTAAAAAATTCCCTTGCAAGTGTGCCATAAACAAGATTACAAAATAATTTCTTTTTTAGAGAAACATTTATAAAACACAAAATAAATATTTACGAGAAAAGAGGTCGTAAATTGAAATTTGCTTCAAAATTAATAAAACAAAAATTGCCAATAAATTTTTCTGAAGAAGATTTGGATGAAGAAGAATTAAAAAAATTTAATAAAGATGATGATTTATACATCGCCATGTAAAATCTTAAAGTATTTTGGCCATTCTGCTGAAATATGAGCCTAAAAGTTTTTGCCAATTCTCATTTACATTTTCCTTGACAAGTTGCGCAATCCATTCTTTGCTATAAGGGTATTTATGCATGAATCCTGTAGCAAGGATTTTTCCTGCACTCATTGAAACATCACCTGCATACATCAAATCAACGCTTCCACCATCAAGACTAATTGTTGGAACCGGGAAATCGTTTTCTTTCAGCCAATTTATTGCCTTATCATTATAACGGCTTAAGAATTTTAAAGGTTTTTCAGGCAAAGATAATTTTTTGCCTTTAAGCAAAGATCGATACCATGGCAGATTTAGTTGCTCCAAAACAATATCGGCCAAATCATTATTTGTTAATGCTCTTTCATCTGATTCATCTGATATATCAAATCTTACATCAACTGCATTGAATGCATTAAAAGTTTCAAAATCTTCATAAGATGAATCTTTACTACGTTTTAAATTTTCTATTTTTTGTGTTAAATTATTTTCCAATAGGTGGACATGCATCGCTGCACAATCATCAACATGCACAAAGCACAAACCATCATTGCCATCATTTGGTACAGCAGTCATACCTTGAAATAGTGATTGCATTAAATAATGGGTAAACATTGCAACTGCGCCGCCATATCTACTCTCTTTACCTAAAATTACTGCTGGTCTTATAAAGGCTATTTCCATTCTTGGTCCATAAGCAAGCACCTGAGAAATCATTTCCTGCTTTAATTTTGATTGGCCATAAGGCTCAACTGGACCTAAAGGATCTTCTTCTACCCATTTTTCATTTTTTTTTGCATATACAGTTCCTGAACTGGTTATTACTGCCCTTTCGACACCTTCACAAATAGCAGCATATAACAAGTTAGCAGTCCCTCCAACATTAACTTTATGCAAAAGATCTTCTGGTGCAGATAAACTAAATAAAGCTGCATGGTGTATTAAATCATCAATTCTTCTTCCTTTAAAAAGTTCTCTCATGGAATGTTTGCTGGTCAAATCAGCTTGAATATATTCTACGCCAACAGGCAATCTCCTTAATGGTTTTTCTTCTATGCTTGTTGCAACAACCCCATAACCTTTTTGGGATAATTGTTTAATTGTAGTGCCTGCTAAAAAGCCATTTGCACCTGTAACAAGAATTTTTCGTTTTTTCATTTGAATTCCTCCAGAATATTCATAAAAGAATTAATTTTAAGTAAAATATTTAAAACTTGTGGTAATTTGTAACTAGACAGTTAGTTCAGCCAAGTTTGCATAGATTGGGGCATTGCATCCCTCATAGGATACGCTTGAGTATGCAAATTATAGCATTCATAAGATTTTTCTCTAGTAAACTTACTTACCTCAAAAAGCAAATTTTAAAAAGAAAAAAGTATTTGATTAATATAAAAAGGGGCAATTAATTTGAAACTAAAAAATAAAGTTGCAATTGTAACTGGTTCAAGTAGGGGTATTGGAAAAGCTTGTGCCTTGGAACTAGCAAAACAAGGTGCCAAAATAGTTATAAATTACGCTCATTCTGCTAAAAAAGCTGAACAAGTTGTAAAAAAGATTCAAAAATTGAAAAGCCAGGCTATCGCTATTCAATGCGATGTTACAAACTTAGATGATATAAAAAACTTAGTCAAAACAACAATAAAAAAATTCAAAAGAATAGATATTTTAATAAACAATGCAGGGGTGTTTATTCCACTTCCAATCTCAAAAACAAAAGAGCAAGATTGGGATTTGACCCATAAAATTAATCTTAAAGGTTATTATTTTATGATTAAAGAAGTTCTGGAATACATGAAAAAAAAGAAACAAGGAAAAATAATTAACATCAGTTCAATCGCAGGAATTATTGGAATAGAAAATTCAACAGCATATTGTTCTTCAAAAGGTGGCGTGATTGCCCTGACAAAATCTTTGGCTGTAGAATTAGCCAAATTCAACATTAACGTGAATGCAATTTGCCCAGGGCTAATTGAAACTGATATGACAAAAGGAATACTTACAAATAAAAAAACAAAAACTGAATTAGTTGCAAAAATTCCATTAAAAAAAGTTGGCAAACCTGAATATATAGGCAAAGCTGCAGTATTCTTAGCATCCAAAGATGCTGAATACATCACAGGCCATTCTCTTATAGTTGATGGTGGATGGGTAATAAATTAAAATGGTTAAAATTGGAATTAATGGATTCGGCAGGATTGGTAGAGCTTTTTTTAGAGCAGGATTTAAAGCTCTTAATATTGTTGCAATTAACAGTCCTTCAAATGCTGAGAATATTGCCCATTTATTAAAATATGATACAGTTTACGGAAAATTCCCTGGAAAAATAAGATATACTAAAAATGCCCTTTATGTAAATGGTAAAAAAATAAAATTATTTTTTGAAAGAGAACCTGAAAAAATACCTTGGAAAGATTTAGGAGTACATATTGTTGTTGAATGTTCAGGAATATTTTGCGATAAAGATTCTGCATCAAAGCATTTAAAGGCTGGTGCAAAAAAAGTAATTATCAGTGCTCCAGCTAAAGGTGTAAACCTTACAGTTGTGAATGGCATAAACGATAAAAAAATAAAAAAACAAAAAATCATTAGCAACGCTTCCTGCACTACGAATTGTTTGGCACCTATTGCTAAAATTATTGATGATAATCTTGGATTAAAAAGAGGTTTTATGACAACTATTCATTCTTATACAAAAGATCAAAATCTGGTTGATGCTACTCACAAAAAAGACTATAGAAGGGGGCGTGCAGCGGCC